>CAZKBV010000063.1:0-9624 GCA_964551215.1 uncultured Oscillospiraceae bacterium
AAAACCGAGCTGCCATATAGAACAAATCAAGTTCTGTAAGACAACTCGGTATGGTCGAGGTTGAGGGATTTGAACCCCCGACCCCCTGCTCCCAAAGCAGGTACGCTAGCCAAACTGCGCTAAACCTCGATGAGACTTATTATAGCATAAAAACGGGGGCAATGCAAGCTTTTTTTGAAAAAATTCGCCTTATTTTTAGTAAAAGAAAAACCCAAAAAGCAAAAACGCAAAAAGCAAATACTCAAAAAGCAAATACTCAAAAAGCAAAAACTCAAAAAGTGAATACTCAAAAAGCAAATTTTCAAAGCGTAAATTCTCAAAGTAAACGCAACGGTGGAATTTAAAAATGCATTTACTCTGAAAATTTACGCTTTTTGTTTTCGGTAAAAAATGTTTCCCACCGCGCCGCATCCAAAGGCACATTCATTTCATGCCGAACGTTTTCCGGAAAATCCGAAAGAAACTAATGCCGGACGCGGACTTATCAATAGGTTTTACGCTTATAAAATATTACAAATACAAATGCGAGCGCTAACAGTATCAAAGAGGTTATAGGCGTGGAATATGCCTTAATGAAATTAAATATTCCGTTTGAGGCTTCCGATTCATCGGCTGCGACATTCTGCGGGGATTCCTGCCTGCCGCCGTCCATAGAGTCCGCTGCGCCCGTCGGCATATGGTTTGAGTCTTTATCGGTAGCGTCGGTATTGCCCTCCGCCGCATTTTCGCCGTCCTGCGGCGGAGGGTTCTCCGTACCGGAGTTTTCGCCGCCCCGGGGCGGAGGCGTTTCGTCCGTCGGCATATTTCCGTCCATCGGCGCATCGCCCATGCCGCCTCGGCCGCCTCCCTGCCTGCCGCCGCCACGCATCGGCATTTCTTCCGACGCGGGCATTTCCTCCGACGCGGCAAATGTGTCCGAATTTTCAGTTTCGGCTGAATTTGCGGCCATTGCGCCTATATATAATATAAGCGCAAGGCATAATGATATCGGTAAAATTTTCTTTAGCATTGTTATTATCTCCTTTCCGAACCGCCTCGGCCGCCAACGCCGCCCGAAGCGTCCATGCCGCCGCTTTTATTTCCCGCTGTGGCCAAGCTTCCGTTGGCGGTAAGCTCCGAAACAATATTTCCGTCGATTAAAAGCGTGTAGGTTTCATTTTCCGTAAGCGTTGGCGCGCTTATACATACCCAGTTAAAATTCTTGCTTGACGTTCCCGATATGATTTCGTTTCCGCTTGAATCCGTAACCTGTATCGAGCTTCCCGACAGGCAGGCGTTTTCAAGATAGAATACGAGCGATTGCTGGGCGGAGCTTTCCGAAGGGCTGTCCGCCATTGCGGAGTTTCCTGCCGCAAGGAGATTTCCGCCGTTCATAATGAGCGCGTATCCGCCGTCGCCGATATCAATTGAAGCATTGCCGCCGTTTTCGGGGCCGTATATTTCAACGCGGCCTTCGTTTATAACTGCGGAGCCGTTGGAATCAAGACCGTCGCCGGAGGTTTCAATATAAATACGGCCTCCGTTTACAGTCAGCCAAATATCCTCCTCGGAATCTTTTACTTCTCCTCCGTAGGCACCCATCATCATGCCTCCGCCGCCTGCGGAGCCTTCGCCCGTAGCGTTAATTCCGTCGTCGCTTGAAATGATAGAGATATCTCCGCCGTTGACAGTAATATACGCGCCCTCTAAGCCCTCGTAGCATTTCGTTATACTAATGCTTTCGGGATTGATAATAAGATTCTTTTCGGCGTGAACGCCGTCGTCTCCGGAGGAAATTACAAAGGCGCCGCCTTCAATGGTTAAATCGCCGTCCGAATGAAGGGAATCGTCGCTGCTGTCGAGAGTAAAGCTGCCGCCGTTTATAACAATGTTAGCGCCGGCCTTTATTGCCTTTGCGCTTGTTAAATCGGCGGAGGAGGCAGGGGAGTATCCTCGAGCGTCCATATCGCCGCCGAAGCCGCCGCCCTGTGCCGAAGCGTTTTCGCTGCCGCCGCCGGAGGTTATTTGCGCGGAGGTATTATTAATATACAACGCGGACGAAGCGTAAATGCCGTCGCCCTCGCTTGAGACGGAAAGCGAG
Source organism: uncultured Oscillospiraceae bacterium (assembly GCA_964551215.1). GTDB lineage: Bacteria > Bacillota > Clostridia > UMGS1883 > UMGS1883 > JAFLUQ01. The sequence goes on from CAZKBV010000063.1 coordinate 2,081, forward strand.
GCGCTTTCAAACGCGATAAAGCCTTTGCTTTCATCCTCATGCTCGCACTTTATAGCGTCGCCGCCGGAGGTTATCGCAAGGTCGGCGTCGACAGCCGCGATACAGTCGTTTGCGTTTATACCATCGTCAACGGCGTTGATTGCTATCGTACATTCGGTTATTATTAACGCGTCATTTGCCTTTATCGCGTCCAGATAATTGCCGTTTACCGAAAGCTTGCCCGTTCCGTTTATTGTAAGGTCATCCTTAGAATATAAAGCCGCGGTCGGTTTTCCGCCCTCCGACTTTTCTTCGCTGTATGAGCTGCCGTCCGAGAAACTGTTTTCCGTATCCGGAACAAGGGATATCACCGTTTTTCCGGCTTGCTTTATATAGACAGCCGAAAAATCGGAGGAGGCGATATTGACATTGTTTAACACTAATCTTACTTCAGAATTGTCGGCGGAATCCACGATTAAGCTTCCGTCCTCAAGCGTCCCCGACAGCACATAGACTCCGCCGCCGAGTATCGTTATATTACCTTCGTCGATTTTCACATTTTGACTTGAAGACTCTGCGTAATCTCCTTTGAGATAAATATTGACCGCCGAATCGTCGGCATAGGCGGTATAATAATCATCTTCGCGAAGGGTTACGGCATGAATTTCGCTGTACGATAATGTTCCGGAGGAACGACTCGTAATTTCAGACTGCGGAAGGAACATTGCATATACCGTTCCTATCAAAACCAACGCAATAAGCAGTATAGCAATTAAATCAAATTTCTTCGAGCTTATCATAATAATCTCCATTCCGCCGCCCTGCGTCGGCACAAATAGGTATTAAATTCAATCTCTTGCCGCAGGGCAAGGAATGACAAGAGATTATTATCGCGCCATCCGCGTCAAATTTCGCTTGCGCGGAGGCGGGCGAAGCGAAAGAAATTCGCGTTAACGCCCTAAGACATATATTCGCCGTTGTAAGAAACGAGAACGGCGTTGGTTACGCCCTCGCAAGAGGAAATTTTATTTACGAAGCCTGTATTTTCCTCTTTAATACGAACTTCATATGTCAGCTCCACCCCCAGCTTATTTACCGATTTTGATTTAAGGAGGCTTTTCTTCGCTTCCGCTTTAATAAGATTTTCCGCCCCGATTTCCGCCGCATTGTTTTCGCAGTTTACAACGAGAATGTAGGGAATGTCGCCGGTCTTTCTTGTGGAAAAAATAACAATTATGACGCCTATAATAACCGAGCCGATTACAGCCAGCGGAAGAAGGCCCGCGCCGAGCACGATGCCGACAGCTATTGCCCAAAAGAGAAAGGCTATATCCATAGGCTCCTTAATCGCCGTTCTGAAACGGACGATAGACAAAGCGCCGACCATGCCGAGCGACAGCACAACATTGGAGGTTACCGCAATAATAACAAGACTTGTTATCATCGACATGGAAATGAGCGAAACGCCGAAGGAGTCCGAATACATTACGCCTTGATAGGTTTTCTTATAAATTAAAAATATAAACAGTCCCAAAACAAAGGACAATCCAAGCGCCAAAAGCACGTCCAGAGTCGAAAAAGAATTGATATTTGATAAAAAGCTTGACTTAAATACATCGCTAAAACTCATGATATTACTTTCCTTTCATTATGTCATTATGGCTTTCGGGAGGCCTTCCGAAGCCTTGCTTAAGAAAAACATGGGCGGGGCGCGTCTCGGCTTTGCCGCCATACTTTGGCTTGTTTTACTTACTTGACGCGATATGCCGTTTTTTCTTTTCAAAGCGGTTCTTTAGGCCGCCCTTTAATTAAAATCTTACCGCCGCGTATTTGGAGAACGCGGCCGACCTTCTTGATTTTACCTGTACGCAGTCGCGAATTATCTGCGGCAAATATTCGTCCCATTTTACTTCCAAGACAGAATTGTGATAAAGACGAAGGAATTTCAAATCGGGGTTTAAAAATTCCTTCACATTGCCGCTGCCGCATATATCCATATCAAGCGTCACGCGCACATTGCCGGGCGGATAAACAAAACATTCCCGAGAGTACGCAACAATACATTTCGGCCTTAAAAGCTGATATTTCATTTTTGCGTACAGCTCTCGCATCAGCTCATGTTCGCTGTTTAACAAAAATTCAAAATCGTTGTCAATGATTTTGCGACATTCCTCGTCGGTAATCCGACAGCTTACCTTATTGCACAATCCGTTAATCTTGCTTTTCTTTTCAAGCCTGATAAAAGATGTGTCCGTTCCGTAGTACCTGATGCGAAATTTTTCCCTTTTGTTTACGCCGTCTAATTTTTCTTTAAGGGCTTTATCCATATAATTATCAAAATACAAGCTCTTGATAAAATACGTTCCGTCCTCGCAAGCGTGGGAATCGTGCTTTGCCACAGCGGAAAGCCTTGCCCTTAACTCAAAAATATCCGCAAGATTTATTTGATGCTTGTATTCATGCCTGAATTTCATTCCTTTTCACCTCCCGCCGCTTTGGATTGAAACGCAAATCAAAATATTTGTTTCGCCGGTTCATGCCGACCCGCCTCCTTAGGAAGCCCTACTGCGATATAATTATATCGCGGCCGTTGCTGCTTACGGTAATGTCGCCGTCTTTTGTGCGGTAAATTTTGCTCCCGACATCGCTTAGAACTTTTTCCGTCCGCTCATCCGCCGGATTTTTGTCGCTGCAGGTTATTACGGAATATGCGGGGCTGACGCTTTCAATAAATTGCTTTGTAAACTTATTGAATTTTCCGTGATGGGGGACCTTTAAAAAGTCATATTCCGCCTGTGTTTGAGAGAGTATTTCCGTCAGTCTCGCTCCCTCGGCGTCGCCGGTAAACAAGAAGCTGTTATCGCCGTGGGTGACGGCGATTGCCAAAGAAAATCCGTTGTCGCCCTCCTTGTAGGATTGTTTTTGCGGAGGATACACCTCGAATAAAACATCGTCGAGAATGAACGACATATTTTCGGTAAGAGCAAGGGGAGCGACGCCCTTTTCGATAGCCGCGCTTACATAGCTTTCGTATTCTTTGCCGGAGCCTTTGTAATCGGGCGTAATTATTTGGCCGATTTCAATATTTTTTATTACCTTTGCCGCGCCGCCGACGTGATCCTTGTCAAAATGAGTAATAAAGAGAAAGTCAACATTCGCGACGGCGTTATCCGATAAATATTCAACGACCTCGTCGCCGTCGTCCTTTTCGCCGCAGTCGATTATAACGCTATGATTGCTCGTCCGCATAATAATCGCGTCGGCCTGACCGACCTTTAAAACGGAAAAGTTAAATTCCCCCGCCGCCGGCGGAGCGGACAAAGATTCCCCCGAATTGCTTTGTATGTTCGCGCCTTGGCATCCGCTCAGAGTAAATACAGCCGCGGCAAAAACGGCCAATGCTTTTGACGGCATAATTTATCACCCGCCTTTTTGAATATAGTCTTTGCGATTTGCTTAATTTTAATCAAATTATAAAAGCCGTAAGTTAAATCTAAGTTAAATTGATATTAATTTTTTGAAACAATTTTCGGTCAGCCTCTGAAAATCCTTTGTAAATTCGGCAGAATAAAAAATAGTTATAAGCCGCGCCCGTTATCAATATTTTTTTGAGCATATCAGGTATGATATCACGTAAACCAGAGTCTGAAAGCATATTACGTAATCGAGGGCTACGGCGTATTTGTTCATATTCAGCAGTAAAAGCACGCAGACTGTCTCAAATTCGCATATAAGCGATACCCAAAAGGCGCAAGCGTAGCTTTGGCGGCTCAGAAAAATCATTCTTTCGTCCTTTACGGCGTTTTCAAATTCCTTGGATTTTTCGGGATTCCTAAAAATTCGATATCTTTTTGCCGCCAAAACAATTCCGCACACAAGCATGGCAACGCCCATGCTTATAAGCAGCGGATTTTTTATTTGCCCGCAGATTACCAAAAACAGACCTTCGGCAAAAATAAATATCAGCTTTATCAATGTTTTTGTTTTCATGTTCACGGATTATTCCTCCTCATAAATAAAAATTCCTTCGATGGGCAGCTTGAAAACCTTTGAGATTTTAAAGGCGAGCGTTATGGACGGGTTGTATTTCCCGTTTTCAATGGAAATGACCGTCTGCCTTGAAACCTCCAAAAGCCGGGCAAGCTCCGCCTGAGTTAAACCGGATTCCTTCCTGAGCCGCGCAATTATGTTTTTGATTTTAATCGCCTCCAATAAAAAAGTAAAGCATGCTTTAATTCCGTTCGCTGACTTGCGTCAGCTCACTTCGATGGGGCAACCCGCACGGTTTCCCCATCGGAACCCCTTCCGCATCGGGCGCTGGCGCTTACGGAATATAGTTTTTATTGCGATAAAAACTATATTCCTACCCCGATTAAGGTATAAAATTTCAGGTACACGCCCTGAAATTTTATGATTTTTATCGAAAGGGTGTTTCCTTTCGAGCTATCCCCCCCTTTTTTTTTTTCAAGTTTGAGATTTGTTAATAAAAAGTAAAGCATGCTTTACTTTTAGTATAGCACGCTTTTAAAAAATGTCAAGCATATTTTACATTTTTCTTATATAAATTTTACTCTGTCCTCGGGAGCGCGGTACATTTTATTTTCTTCGGTGACGCCGTAGAGGTCGTGAAATTCCTCAAAGTTGGAAAGGACGCAGTTTACTCTCACGCAGGCGGGGGAGTGGGTGTCGTAGCGCGAGCAGTACTTAGCGTATCCGGGATTTATCACCTGCGCCCAGCTCTTGGCATAGGAGCGAAAGATTTTATCCAAATCCATACCCTTATTTTTAGCCAAAGTTATAACGCAGTCCATGGCCATAATATCCGCTATGTTTTCATTGGAGGTAAGGCGTCCGTCCACGTTTGTGGAATACGGGCCGACGTATTTATCCACAAGGGAGGCCAGCTTCGCCGCGTTTTTGTTATATGTCTCGTAATCGGCTTCCTTCCACCATTCCGAGTAGTTGCCGTAGGAATCGTAATAGCTGCCGGTTTCGTCAAAGGCGTGAGAAATTTCGTGGGCAATTGTAAAGCCCAGACTCCCCAGCTTTTCTTCCGGAGAAAGGTCGGCGGAATATAGGGGTTCTTCCATAATTCCGGCGTAAATATCCACACAGTTGGTGTAAATGTTATAAGAAGCGTTCACCGTGTAGCAAGGCAGAGAATAGCTTACCGAATGATATATGGCGAATAAGCCGCCGCCCATACTTTGGTAAAGCTCCATGCCTATTTGGGGAACGGAAGCCCCCTCCGGCACGTTATAGCAGAAATCGCTGTCCTCCTGAAATTTATGCGCCTGTTGACATACGCGGGCTTTCATTTTTTTAAGCTTAGTTACGGCCTTTGCGGCGGTGGCATTGGAAATTACGTCGCTTTCAAGAAATTTGAGCTTGAAGGTGTCAAGAATCTCGTTTATCATTTCGGTGACTCCGTCAATGTCCAAATCATTCCTTCGCCGGAGATATTCTTCCTCAAAATACGGCTCGTACACCCATTCCGCCACAGAGGTGGCATAGCTTTCGGAGGAAGTTATCTCTCCGCCGCCGAGGAAGGAGGCGTTAAATTCGCTTAACGCGTCTCGGTATGGACGGGGCAGGAAGGTCATAAAGCCGCGCAGATAGTTGATTACGCATACAGCCTGAAGAGTTTCGCTGTCCGCCTCCGCCATAAGCTCCACGGCCCTGTCGATTTCCTTGATGTCGCTGATGGCGAATACGGCGGTGCGCATAAAACTTTCGTCGGCAATTTTGCCGAAGGCGGCAAGCACGGGATTTGTTTCCGCCGAGAAGCCGTAGGATTTGTAGCGTTCGGCAAGGTCATCGCGGTCAAAGAAGTAATCCTCGTCGGGGGAATCGTCCTCTTCCATTCCCGTGCGGACAACCTCCGTGTAGCTTTTGGCGGCCATTTCAACCGAACGCGTAAATTCCGCCGCCTTAGCCGAAGCTGTATGGGGGTCGGCGAAAAGACCGGTCAAAGAAAGCACCTTTTCCGCATATATCCTGTAGCTTTCAAGAGCGGCGCTTCCGCCTTCAAGCCAGTAGCCGCTGTCCATTCCGGAGCCGACGAAATCCACGTAGACGCCGCTTATGGGTTCGTAATCCTTATAGTAAACCGAAAAATCGAACATTATGGGAGCAAGGCATTTGAGTATCAATTCCCCGTTGAGGCCGCCAACCTGAGAGGCGTCCCCGATGGACATGATACGGCTTAAATCCTCGCTTAAAGCGGAAATATCCGTCTCACCGGATTTGTCGAATTCCAAAGCGAGCTTGTAGAGCTTCGCCGCCTGAACCTCCGGAGTGTTCGCGCCGGAGGAAACAAGGCTGTCGTAGCGGTTAAGCAGGTCGGCGCTTATTTCCTCCAAAATTTTGTCGGTTTTATCGGAAGCGTCATCCATAAGGGAAGCGCTGAGACTGCCCTCTTTAAGCTTGACGCTTGTCAAATAATCGTAGTTTACGCTTCCGTAAAAGTCATCGGCGGGATCGGGAGCGGACGCCCCCTCGATTATCCGCTCTTTGAGCAGGGCTACCTGATCCGCCGTAATAGGGTCGGAGCTGCCCATAAGGCCGTTGCCGTATCCGTTTAAAAGTCCGGCGGTGTAAAGGCGGGATATATCCTCCGCCGCCCAGTCGGGGACATCGTAAAATACGGTATCCTCGCGGACGGGAGTAAGAGAAGGCATACACCGGGACAGTATTACCATAGCTTCCAGACGGCTTATCGGGGCTTGGGGCCGGAGGGTATTGTCCTCATAGCCGGTTATTATGCCGTTGGCCACGGCAAGCCCCATCTCATGGGGAAAATCCGACTCGCTGCCGTCCGTAAAGGAAGAAATATCGGCGGCGGGGTAAGCAAAGCTTTCTTCGCCCACAGCGTTGATAAATTGAGCTATTACGTACTGACGGTTTACGGCTTCGCCGCTGTCCGCCAAAGTCGGTATAAACGAAAACAGCATTGCCGCCGAAACAATAAGTGATGTGATTTTGGCTTTCAGCTTGAAACAGGGCATGATTTTGCCGCCTTTCTTTATTATTTGTTGGGATTATTTGTTGCGCAGATTTTGTTTTATATACTTGAGAACGGCGGCTTCGCCTTCGTCCTTCAGCATTGTGAGAAGCTTTATAAGCATCGCTTCGGTTTCGGGGTGGATAAAGCTCCGCTCCTTGGAATTCATATAATATTCGTAGGGAGAAGCGTCGGTATACGCGTCCTTTTTGTATACACGGCTGGCGGCAATGCGGTCGCACAGCATTTCCCCCACGTAGACGTCCGGCATTTTTACGGGTACCACTTTTTTTGACGGGCCGTTTTCGTAGTCTGTCCAGTATTCTATATGGTGCTTGTTGCGCCCCTTGTGGTGGAGCCAAGCGCTACTGTAGCCTTTGGCCTCCCGCTCGGCGTTGTTGGGACTGCGGCTGCCCTGATAATAAACGGCTCCCGGAATAAATTCCGACGGGGAATATTTGGAAAGGTCGTGGAGCAGGCCCTGTTTGTACAGTCCGGCTCGGAAACAGTATTTCGTAACAAGCAGCTTGTGCCGCGTTATGGTGCGGAAATGTCCCAAAAT
>CAZKBV010000064.1:0-5528 GCA_964551215.1 uncultured Oscillospiraceae bacterium
CGCAGGCTCCATTTCAAGCAAGCTTGATGGAGCGTTGCTCCGATTTAAAAAAGCTGAGCGATAAACACCGCCGCGGAGGCTCCCAACGCCACGGTTATAAGGCTTTTTTCCATAAAAGCCAGAATAACCGCCGCCGCGCAGCCCACCGCCGCCGTAGCCACGGAGCCGGTGGAATACAAAATGTACGGCACCGTCATCGCCGTAAGCACGGCGTAAGGCACATACGCCAGTATCGACCGAAGGAACACGCTTTTTATCCTTCGGCGCATAAGCGTAAGGGGCAGCATACGTATAAGGTACGTCACCGCCGCCATAACAAAAATACTTATTAAAACGTAGCCGTCCATCATTCTTCCTCCTTTTCGTCCCCGACGGGGAAAAACACCGCCCCCAGCACCGAAGCCGTCACCGCGCATATTATTATGGCCCAGCCCGTCGGCACTCCGGAAAGAGCCGGTATATAGCGTATACAGCAGGAAATCCCTCCGGCTGTTACCGCCACAAACAGACACGCCCTCTCCCGCTTGCACACAGGCGTCACAATGGCCGCGAACATACCGTAAATGGCTATGCCCAAAGCGTTTCTGACGCTCATCGGCAGTATAAAGCCCGCGGCGGAGCCGAGAAGCGTTCCCAGCGCCCAGCCTATGTATGGCAGGAAAATAAGCCCCAGCATATATTTTAAATTAGGCTCCTTTTTCCGCTGATAGGCCACGGCGAAAATTTCGTCGGTAATTCCGAAGGAAACTATTAACCGCTGAGGAACCGTCATTTTCTCGTCAACCCTTTGAGAAAGGGACAGGCTCATAAGCATATAGCGTATGTTTATAACCAAAGTGGTTACGGCAATTTCCATGTATGAGGCCGCGTCGAAAATAAGCTGAGTGCCGGCAAGCTGACCGGCGCTGGTAAGGTTGGTCATGGATATAAGCACCGTTGAGAGCAGGTCTAATCCTCCGTTGGAAGCCATTATCCCGTAGGCAAAGGAAACGGAAAGATACCCCAGCGCGATGGGTATACCGCCCTTTAAGCCCTCGGCGAAGTCGGAGCCTTTCATATAATTTCCCCCTTTGGAAATTTTTCGGGATTTTTTTCGGTAAAAAATATTTTAACACATTTTTCCCCGTCTTTCAATATTATTCTTGCAAAATAAACACCGTTGTGGTAAAATTTATTTGTTGATTATGACATAGCTTAATGGCGAAAGGAGCAAGGCCATGATAATAAAATCGGACGATATGTTTTTCCTTCAGGGGAAAAACGTTACATACGCCATGCGGATAAGCAAGGAGGGCTACCTTCTGCACGATTATTTCGGGAAGAAAATATCCCCCGTGAGATATCCGGAGGAAAGCCGGGGGTGGTGGTGCTTCCAAAGCGTTGGCGCGGACGGGGCGTGTCTGGACGAAATGCGCTCGGAAATGCCCTCCTACGGCCACACGGACCTGCGCCGTCCGGCTGTGGACGGAAGCAGGAGCTTCGTTTTTAAGTTCGCTTCCTATGAAATACGACGGGAAAAGCCCCTTCTCGAGGGTCTGCCTTCGGCCTTGGGGGAAGGCTCCGAAAGCCTGATAATAACTCTTGCCGACAAGGAGGCAAAGGCGGAAGCCGTTTTAAAATACGCCGTCTATGAGGATTTCGACGTTATATGCAGAAGCGCGGAATTTAAAAATCTTTCTAGCGAGGCGTTGATTCTCGAAAGAGCCTTTTCCGCCTGCGTGGAATTTCCCCGCTGCGATTACGAGGAAATGCACTTTGCCGGTTCTTGGGGCAAGGAAAGAAGCATAGTAAAAAACACCCTCGTTCAGGGGGTGTACGAAATAGGAAACGCCAGAGGCGGCAGCGGCCACAACGTGAATCCCTTTGTCATTTTAAAGGAAATTTCCGCCGACGAGGACAAGGGCGACTGCGTAGGATTTATGCCGGTTTACAGCGGGAACCACATGACGGAAATAGAGGTTGACCACCATGGGCGGACGAGAGTAAACTGCGGGATAAATCCCTTCGGCTTCAGCCGCGCCCTCCAAAAGGGGGAAATATTCACCGCGCCGGAATGTCTGATCGCTTACGGGGACGGGCTGGGGAATCTTTCCCGCGGGCTTCACGACTTTATTCGCGGGCGCGTATGCAGAGGCCCTTGGGCGGACAGGGAACGCCCCATACTTATCAACAACTGGGAAGCCACATATATGGACTTTGACGAGGAAAAGCTCCTTTCAATCGCCTCCTTGGCGGCGGAGCTGGGGATTGAGCTGTTCGTGCTGGACGACGGATGGTTCGGTAAGCGCAATAACGACAGGAGCAGTCTCGGCGACTGGACTGTCAATCTCGAAAAAATCCCCTCCGGCATAGGGGGTCTGGCGAAAAAAATCAACGCCCTCGGGTTAAAGTTCGGGCTTTGGTTCGAGCCGGAAATGGTCAGCCCCGACAGCGACCTTTACCGCGCCCATCCGGACTGGGCCATCCGCACGGAGCTTCGAGAAAGCGCCCTTTGCCGCTCTCAGCTCACCCTCGACCTTACAAAGCCGCAGGTGCGGGATTATTGCGTAAACGCCGTAAACAGCGTCTTAGACAGCGCCAACATAGAATACGTAAAGTGGGACATGAACCGTTACATTACCGATATGCCCCGCAAGGGCTTCAACCACGAATACACTCTCGGCCTGTACAGCGTCTTGGACAAAATCGTCCGCGCCCACCCCAACGTGCTTTTTGAGGGGTGCAGCGGCGGAGGGGGACGCTTCGACGCCGGAATGCTTTGCTATATGCCCCAAATATGGACAAGCGACAACACCGACAGCATGGAAAGGCTGTTTATACAGTACGGCACGTCTATGGGGTATCCTCTTTCCTCTATGGGAAGCCACGTTACCGACAGCCCCAATCAGGGAACGCTGCGCCGGGCTTCCATGAAAACCAGAGGCGCGGTGGCAATGAGCGGCAGCTTCGGCTACGAGCTGGACATTACCAAGCTCCCCAAAGAGGATTTGGAGGAAATAAAGGAGCTTAACAGGGAGTGGCGCGATATTCGGGAGCTTACTCTCAGGGGGGATTTTTACCGTCTTATAAATCCCTTTGAGGGGAACCTGTGCGGCTGGCAGATTGTTTCTAAGGACAAGGAAAGGGCCTTTGTCTGCTTCGCGAGGCTTATGTTCAAAACAAACGGCTATTACACCCACGTAAGGCTGAAGGGGCTTACGGCGGACAGAATGTACCGCGACAGCTATAGCGGAAAGGAATATTCGGGCAGTATGCTCATGCGTCGGGGGATTTACATTGAGTTTCCTCATGGGGACTACACCTCCGTTTGCATGAAGCTGACCGCCGTGTAAGAATATTGATACATAACGAAAAACACCTATCGGGCGGCGAACCGCCGAAAAGAGAAAGGAGGACCGGAGGTGGAAAAAGCGCTGATTGCCATGAGCGGAGGAGTGGACAGCTCCGCCGCGGCCTTGCTGGCCTTGGAAAAAGGCTGGGACGCGGAGGGCGTGACTCTTAAAATGTACGGCGGGGGGCGCCTCGACTACGGCAGCGGCGCCGACGCCGCCGACGCGAAGGCCGTGGCCGACGCTCTCGGCATTAAACATCACGTTTGGGATTACGGGGAAATTTTTGAAAAAACAGTGGCGGACAGCTTCGCGAAAAGCTATGCCGAAGGAAAAACCCCCAACCCTTGCGTGACCTGCAACAAATATATAAAGTTTGGCCGCCTTATGGACGACGCGAAGGCTCTCGGCTTCACAAAAATCGTCACCGGCCATTACGCCGTAACACAAAGGGGCGAAAACGGGCGGTACCTGCTGAAAAAGGCGGCGGACGCCAAAAAAGACCAGAGCTATTTTCTTTACGCTCTTTCTCAGGAGCAGCTTGCCTTTTCTTGGTTCCCTCTTGGGGAAATGAGCAAGGAGCAGGCCCGCCGAATGGCACAAGGGCGCGGCTTTGTCAATGCCGAAAAGCGCGACAGCCAAGACATCTGCTTTATTCCCGACGGAAAATACGGGGATTTTATCGAGAAATATCTGGGGGTCGTCTTTCCGGAGGGGGATTTCGTTGACACGGAGGGCAAAATCTTAGGCCGCCACAAGGGTATTATCCGCTACACCGTGGGGAAACGCCGAGGTCTGGGGCTTTCCTTGCCGGAGCCTATGTACGTAAAGGGTATCGACACGGAAAACAACCGTGTTATCCTTTGCCGAGACAGGGAGCTTTTCGGTCGGGAGCTGACCGTCGGGGACGTGAACCTCATTTCCGTAGACGAAATAAAGGGGGAAATGAGAGTTCGGGCAAAGGTGCGTTCCTCTAAGGCGGAAATGCCCGCCTCGGCCTTCGATTTGGGCGGCGGCAGAATAAAAATAATTTTTGACGAGCCTCAGCGCGGCATAACTCCCGGTCAATCCGCCGTAATGTACGACGGGGACACGGTTGTGGGAGGAGGAATAATCGAATGAAAAAGCGAGTTTCTCTTTTGCTTATTCTGCTTTTGCTGCTTACGGCGCTTTGCTCCTGCTCCCTTACGGAGGAGCGGATTTCCGGAGAAGGGGATTGCCTAAAGGCGCATTTTCTGGATGTGGGTCAGGCGGACAGCACCCTTATAACCTGCGGCGGCGACGCAATGCTCATCGACGGCGGCAATCGGGCGGATTCCTCGTTTTTGTACTCCTACCTTAACGACGAAGGCATAGACCATCTAAAGTGCGTTGTCGCCACCCATCCCCACGAGGATCACATCGGCGGACTTTTGGGGGCGCTGACATACGCGGACGCCGACATTCTCTATTCCGCCGTCTCCGACGACGACTCGGTTAACTTTAAAAATCTGCAAAGTAAGCTTAAAGAAAAAAACATACCCCTTACCGTCCCCCATATTGGCGACAGCTTCAGCTTGGGCGGCGCGAGGGTCACCTTTTTGGGGCCGGTGGAATACACCGGCGACGCGAACGAGGATTCCCTGTGTCTCAGGCTGGACTACGGGGAAATATCCTTTTTGTTCACGGGGGACGCGGGCTCCGAAGCGGAAAAACGCCTTACGGCCAACGACATAGGCTCCCTTGAAGCCACCGTACTAAAGGTCGGCCACCACGGAAGCGGAGGGTCAAGCTGCTACGAATTTTTGCGGGCGGTAAATCCCCAATACGCGGTGATATCCTGCGAAAACAATTCCCAATACGGCCACCCTCACGAAAGCACGCTGTCCCGCCTAAATGACGCCGGAGCGGCAATATACCGAACGGACAAAAGCGGAACCGTAATCTTTGAAACCGACGGCAGGGTTATTACCGTAAGCACGGAAAAGGGCGGCGACAGCCTTCAAAACGAAGCCGCCGAGGCGCATGACACCAAGGATGCTTTGTACATAGGCAACATATCCAGCGGAATATACCATAAGCCCACGTGCCGCTCGCTTCCCAAGGAGGAAAACAGAATATACTTTTACACTCTTGAAGATACTCTTAACTCCGGCTTCAAGCCCTGCGGCACCTGTAAGCCGTAGCGGAAAAGCAAAGGCGCAAAAAAGCGTAAAAAAG
>CAZKBV010000064.1:5628-9376 GCA_964551215.1 uncultured Oscillospiraceae bacterium
CGTAAAAAAGAGGCTGTAAGAAACAGACGCGTTTCTTTACAGCCTCTTAATTAGTTTACAGGCAATTACTTATTGGCAAGCTCCACAAGGTGAGCGTACTTCTCCTTAGCGTCGGCTTCGGCCTTGGCAAAGAGAGCCTTAGCTCTTTCGGGATTGCTGCGGGCAAGAGAATTATAGCGAACCTCGTTCATAATGAAGTCGTTATAGTCCATAGTAGGCTCCTTGGAGTCAAGCTGGAAGCCGTTCTTACCCTCGGCAACAAGACGAGGATCGTAACGGAACAGATGCCAGTATCCGGCCTGTACAGCCCGTTTTTCTTCGGTCTGAGCAATGCTCATGCCGCCCTTGATGCCGTGGTTAATGCAGGGAGCGTAAGCGATGATAAGGGAAGGACCGTTATATGTGCCGGCCTCAACGAAGGCCTTCAAGCACTGGTTATTGTCCGCGCCCTGAGCGACCTGAGCCACATATACGTAGCCGTAGCTCATGGCGATTGCGGCGAGATCCTTCTTCTTAACGGACTTGCCCGCGGCGGCGAACTTAGCTATCGCGCCTGTGGGAGTGGACTTGGAGGACTGTCCGCCGGTGTTGGAATAAACCTCTGTATCGAATACAAGAACGTTTACGTCCTCACCGCTGGCGAGAACATGATCGAGGCCTCCGAAGCCGATATCGTAAGCCCAGCCGTCGCCGCCGAATATCCATACGGACTTCTTGCTGAGATATTCCTTATCCTTAAGAATTTCAGCCGCTTCGGGAGTGTTCATCTTAGCGAGAACCTCAATAAGCTCGGCGGAGGCAACCTTGTTTGCCTTGCCGTCCTCCTTGGTTTCAACAAATTTTTCGATAACAGCCTTTGCCGCGTCGTCGGCGGTTTCCTTAACGGCTTCAACCTTCTTTATGAGATCTTCCCGAAGAGTGTTCTGGGCAAGGAACATACCGTAGCCGTACTCGGCGTTATCCTCGAACAGGGAGTTAGCCCAAGCGGGGCCTTCCCCTTCGGGAGTGGTTGTGTAAGGAGTGGAGGGAGAGCTGCCGCCCCAAATGGAGGAACAGCCCGTAGCGTTGGCGATATACATACTGTCGCCGTAAAGCTGTGTGGCAAGCTTAGCGTAAGGAGTTTCGCCGCAGCCCGCGCACGCGCCGGAGAACTCAAGGAGGGGCTGCTTAAACTGGCTGCCCTTAACGGTAGTTTCCTTAAACTTTTCGTGAACCTCGGGCTTGTCGGCCACCTTAACCGCGAAGTCGAAGACAGCCTGTTTGCTTTCTTGGGTTTCGAGAGGCTGCATGGAAAGAGCCTTTTCGCCCTTCTTGCCGGGGCAGACATTTACGCAGGAGCCGCAGCCCGTGCAGTCGAGAACGGATATGGCCATACCGAAGTAGTAGCCGTTCATGCCCGTCATATTGATATACTTAATGCCCTCGGGAGCGTTATTAAGCTCCTCCTGCGTAAGAACAACGGGACGGATACAAGCGTGGGGGCAGACAAAGGAGCAGAAATTACACTGGATACAGTTGTCGCTGTTCCATACGGGAACGTCAACCGCTACGCCTCTCTTTTCAAAGGCGGAGCTTCCCAAGGGTACCTCGCCGTCAACGTACTTTGTAAAGGCGGAAACGGGAAGCTTCATTCCGGCAAAGGCGTTAATGGGGTTGAGGATGTTGTTTACATAATCAACAAGCCGTCCCTCGCCTTCGGCCTTAACGCTAAGGTCTTCGTCGGCGGCGTTCTTCCAGCTTTCGGGAACGTCAACCTTCTTAACCTCCTTGGCGCCGGCTTCAATAGCGTCGTGGTTCATTTTAACTATGGCGTCGCCCTTCTTGCTGTAGGAGGCGGTGGCGGCGTCTTTCATATACTGAATGGCTTCGTCGGCGGGAATGATGTTGGCAAGCTTGAAGAAGGCGGACTGGAGAACCGTGTTGATTCTGTTGCCGAGGCCTATTTCCTTGCCTATCTTAACGCCGTCGATGGTGTAGAATTGGATATTGTTTTCGGCGATGTATCTCTTAACCTGACCGGGAAGGTGAACCTCAAGCTCCTCGGGAGTCCAAGAGCAGTTAAGAAGGAACACTCCGCCGGGCTTAACGTCGGTTACCATATCGTACTTTCTTACGTAGGAAGCCTTGTGGCAGGCTACGAAGTCGGCCTTATTGATAAGGTATGTGCTGGTAATCTTCGCGTTGCCGAAGCGAAGGTGAGAAACCGTAAGACCGCCGGACTTCTTGGAGTCGTAGTCGAAGTAAGCCTGAACGTTCATATCGGTGTGGTCGCCGATAATCTTAACGGAGTTCTTGTTGGCGCCAACGGTACCGTCCGCGCCGAGGCCCCAGAACTTACAGCTTGTGATTCCGGCGGGAGTTGTGTCGGGATTTTCAACAATGGGAAGAGACAGATTTGTAACATCGTCCTCGATACCGATAACGAACTGCTTCTTTTGGGTATTTCTGTAGACCGCGATAATCTGAGCGGGGGTTGTGTCCTTGCTGCCGAGGCCGTAGCGTCCGCCGAAGATATCAACGTCTTGGAATTTCGTTCCGCGTACCGCGGCGCATACGTCAAGGAACAAAGGCTCGCCGACGGCGCCGCTTTCCTTTGTTCTGTCAATAACGGAAATCTTCTTGACGGTTTCGGGAATAGCGTCCGTAAAGGCCTTTGCCGAGAAGGGACGGTACAGACGAACCTGCACAAGACCCACCTTTTCACCGGCGGCCATAAGGTAATCTATGGTTTCCTTGATAGTGTCGCACACGCTGCCCATAGCGACTATTACCTGCTCCGCGTCGGCGGCGCCGTAGTAGTTGAACAGCTTATAGTCCGTGCCTATCATGGCGTTGACCTTATCCATGTATTCCTGACATTTCGCGGGAACAGCCTCATAGTATTTGTTGGCCGCTTCCTTAGCTTGGAAGAAAACGTCGGGGTTCTGAGCGGTGCCTCTCTGGGCGGGGTGATGAGGATTAAGACTGCGGCGGCGGAAGGCGTCGATAGCGTCAAAATCCGTAATTTGAGCAAGCTCCTCGTTAGACCAAACCTCAACCTTCTGATACTCGTGAGAGGTTCTGAAGCCGTCGAAGAAATGAATAAAAGGAACTCTTGAAGATATTGTTGTTAAGTGAGCTACCGCGCCGAGATCCATAGCCTCCTGAGGGTTAGTGGAGCAAAGCATGGCGTAGCCCGTCTGACGGCAGGCGTAAACATCCTGATGGTCGCCGAAGATAGAAAGCGCGTGGGAAGCAAGCGCGCGGGCCGAAACATTGATAACGTTGGGGAGAAGCTCGCCGGCTATCTTATACATATTGGGAATCATGAGAAGCAGGCCCTGAGACGCCGTATAGGTTGTTGTAAGGGCGCCGGCCGCAAGCGAACCGTGAACAGCGCCGGCCGCGCCGCCCTCGGACTGCATCTCGGCAATATGTACCTTTCTGCCGAACATATTGAGCTTGCCTTTTGTTGCCCATTCGTCCGTAACCTCCGCCATTGTGGAGGAAGGCGTAATGGGGTAGATGGCGGCAACGTCGGTAAAGGCGTAGGACGCCCACGCGGCGGCGTTGTTACCATCCATGGTTTTCTTTTTTCTTGCCATTTTAAAACAGCCTCCTTGTATAATTATTTAATCTTAGCCAAGATTAAAGCTTTAACCTCTTTTATTTTATAACTTTTTTGCGGATTAGTCAAGCCTTTTGTCTGATTTTTATAAAAAAATCGGCCTAAAGCGTTAAAATTTTATGAATCTGTACCGCGCGGGGG
>CAZKBV010000065.1:0-8966 GCA_964551215.1 uncultured Oscillospiraceae bacterium
AAGGCGGATTGACAACACGCCGTCAGCCCGGAGCCTGTTCGGTGCGTAGGCGGAAAATTTGTCATATACAGGGAAAGCAAGGATAACAAAGAAATTATTTTATCGAGGTAGACAATGAGAATAGGACTTTTCGGAGGGGCGTTCGACCCCTTTCACAAGGGCCACAGGGCTATCTGCCGCGCGGCTTTAAAGGAGCTTGGGTTAGATAGGCTTATTGTTATTCCCACATGGGACGCTCCCCACAAAAGCGGCTTTACGGCTTCTTACGAGGATCGCTGCAATATGGCGGCGCTGGGGACGGAAAACCTTAACGTATGCGTAAGCAGATACGAATACGAGCGGGGCGGACGCTCCTACAGCGCGATTACAGCGGAGTATTTCAAAGAGCAATACCCCGACGACGAGCTGTATTTCATAATCGGCGGCGATTCGTACAGAGATTTGGACACATGGTACCAGCCATGGAGAATAACCGCCTGTGCCACATTGGCGGTTTATCCCAGAAGCGACGCCGAAATTGAGGTAAAGCCTCCGGCGGTGGAGTTCAGGGCGGAAAAGCACGATATTTCCGGCACGGAGCTGAGAAGGAGGCTGAACGCCGGAGAGGACGTTTCGGCAATGGTGCCGGAAAAGGTGTGGGAATATATAAAGGAAAAGAAGCTGTATGAAAATTAAAGGGTATTTAAAAAGGGCCGACTGCCGTTTTAAATCGGAGCGAAGCTCCATCAAGCTTGGTTGAAACGGAACTTGCGATAGATTGCAGCCGACGGGGAACATCCGCGCGTAGGTTATAATATATTTCGGATTGGAGAAGCAGTATGAGTACAGATGAAATGATATGTCGGTTAAAGGAAACTCTTACACCCGGGCGGATGCGCCACACTATGGGGGTTGTAGGGGAGGCGGTGAGAATGGCTCCCAAGCTGGGAGTGGATAAGGATAAGGCCTATGTTGCGGCGCTGCTTCACGACTGCGCCAAGAATTTTACCAAGGAGCAGGTTGACGAGTATTGCGAAAAATACGGCGTGAAGCCGGATATATACTGCGCCTCGGAAAAGGCCCTTATCCATGCTTTTATAGGTTCTCTGGTCGCGGAGGTGGACTACGGCGTTGAGGACGAGGAAATTCTTAACGCCATATATTACCATACCACCGCAAAGGCGGATATGACGCCTTTGGAAAAGCTTATTTACATAGCCGATATGACAGAGCCGGGACGCACGATGGAGTCAGCCGAGGAGATTCGCCGTCTGGCGGAGGAGGATATTGACGAGGCTCTTATATACGCTCTCGGATGCAGCATCAATCATGTTGTGCAAAAGGGCGGCATTATTCATCCGGATTCCGTTTTCGCCCGAAATTACCTTATAATGAACAGGAGGCAAAGCAAATGACGGACAGAGAAAAATTGGCGGCCATAGTAAGAATAATCGACGGCAAAAAGGCAAAAAATATCGCCGCCTTGGACGTGGAGGAAAAAACCATCATAGCCGCTTACTTTGTGATATGCACGGCGGCCAACGCTCCGCAGATGAAGGCCATCGCGGACGAAGCGACGGAACAGATGGCGGCGCTAGGCTGCGACGCGCCGAGAATAGAGGGAAAAAGCGAGAGCGGCTGGATTCTGGCGGATTTCGGCGGCATTATACTGCATATTTTTACTTCTCGGGCGAGAGAGTTTTACGATTTGGAGCGGCTTTGGACGGAAGCTCCCCGAGTGGATATAAGCGAATTTATATCGGCGGATTAAATAAGGGCCGCGTCTAAATTTACGATACAGATAACAGTTACGAAAGGATTGACGGTTATGGAGTATAATTTTAAAGAAATCGAACCAAAATGGCAGAAATACTGGGAGGAACACGAATGCTTCAAGGCCGAGGATTACAGCGAAAAGCCCAAGTTCTATGCCCTTGTGGAGTTTCCATACCCTTCCGGCGCGGGGATGCACGTAGGGCATATCAAGGCGTATTCCGGCCTTGAGGTGGTAAGCCGCAAGCGGCGGCTGGAGGGGTATAACGTTTTGTTCCCGATAGGCTTCGACGCCTACGGCCTTCCAACGGAAAACACCGCCATAAAGACGGGAGTTCATCCCAGAAAGGTCACGGACAACAACATAAAGAAATTCACCCAGCAGCTTAAAAGGGTGGGCTTTTCCTTCGACTGGTCAAGAGTGATTGACACAACGGACGAGGACTATTACAAATGGACGCAGTGGATATTTCTTAAAATGTTTGAAAACGGGCTTGTTTTCCGCGACAAAACCCTTGTAAACTACTGCCCGAGCTGCAAGGTTGTGCTTTCCAACGAGGACTCCCAGGGAGGCAAGTGCGACATATGCCACAGCGACATCGTCCAGAAAACAAAAGAGGTTTGGTATCTGAGAATTACTCGGTACGCCGATAAGCTCCTTCAGGGTCTTGAAACCGTAAACTACCTCCCCAACATAAAGCTCCAGCAGCAAAACTGGATAGGCAAATCAACCGGAGCCTTTGTGGATTTTACCGTTAAGGAAAACGGCGAAAAGCTCAGAATCTACACAACCCGCCCCGACACTCTTTACGGCGTTACGTTTATGGTTATCGCTCCGGAGCATCCCATAATCGAAAAGTACCGCGGCTCCATAGCCAACACGGACGCTCTGGACGCCTACAAGGCGGAGTGTGCAAAGAAAAGCGAGTTTGAACGCACACAGCTTGCGAAGGAAAAGACCGGCGTTAAAATTGAGGGACTTACGGCTGTAAATCCCGTTACGGGAGGCGAGACACCTATATACATTTCCGACTACGTAATGATGGGCTACGGAACGGGGGCCATTATGGCGGTTCCCGCCCACGACAGCCGCGACTACGAATTTGCCAAGAAGTTTGGCATAGATATTATCGAGGTAATAAAGGGCGGCGACATATCTAAGGAGGCCTATGCCGGAGACGGCGAAATGGTAAATTCCGGCCCCCTTAACGGCATCAAAAACAAAAAAGAAGCCATCGAAAAAATGCTTGAAATACTTGAGGAAAAGGGCTGCGGCGAAAAGGGAGTGCAGTACAAAATGAAAGACTGGGCCTTCAACCGCCAGCGTTATTGGGGCGAGCCTATTCCCATCGTCCATTGCCCCAAGTGCGGAATGGTGGCCGTACCATACGAGGAGCTTCCCCTTAAGCTGCCTCCCGTGGAAAACTTCGAACCCGGCTCCGACGGGGAAAGCCCTCTCGCGAAAATAGATTCCTTCGTTCATTGCAAATGCCCCAAGTGCGGCTCCGACGCAAGAAGGGAAACCGACACCATGCCCCAGTGGGCAGGATCCTCATGGTATTTCCTGCGATACTGCGACCCTCGCAATCATGAGGCCTTTGCCTCCAAGGAAGCCCTTAAATACTGGATGCCTGTAGATTGGTACAACGGCGGCATGGAACACGTTACCCGACACATGATATATTCCCGTTTTTGGCACAAATTCCTTTACGATATAGGGGAGGTTCCCTGCGACGAGCCTTACGCGAAACGTACCGCTCAGGGGCTTATTCTCGGCCCCGACGGGGAAAAGATGAGCAAATCCAAGGGCAATGTTGTGGATCCCAACGATGTGGTGGATGTTTACGGCGCGGACGTTTTGAGGGTTTACGTGCTTTTCATGGGCGATTACGAGCAGGCCGCTCCTTGGAGCGAAAACAGCGTGAAGGGCTGCAAGCGTTTTCTGGACAGGGTATGGGCTTTGCGGGATAAGCTCATTGACGGCGGCGAGTTCCGTCCGGAGCTTACATCGGCAATGCATAAAACCGTAAAGAAGGTCACAAACGACATTGAGAACATGAAGTTTAACACAGCCATAGCGGCGATGATGGCTCTTGTAAACAATATGTACGACCTTGGCGGCGCGAATAAGGCGGAATACAAAACCCTTCTTATCCTTCTCAATCCTTTCGCGCCCCATATGACAGAGGAACTGTATCACGATATTTTCGGGGAAATACTCAATGAGCAGAGCTGGCCCGCCTACGATGAAGCAAAAACCGTGGACGACGAAATTGAAATCGTGCTTCAGATAAACGGCAAGGTGCGGGAAAAAATGATAGTTCCCGCCGGACTGGACAAAGCCGCCCTCGAAAAGACGGCGATGGAAAGCGATAAGGCAAAGGCTCTTATTGAGGGCAAAAATGTTGTGAAGGTAATTGCCGTCGCAGGCAAGCTGGTAAATATTGTGGTTAAATAAGGGAACAGCCGAACAATTCGCCCCTAACGGCTTGGAATTAATCGGGCTTTCCGGCATCATTTAACAGAAAGGTATTGGTAAAAATGAAGTATAACAGCACCCGTGACAACAGCGTCAGCGTAAGCTCCGCCGAAGCCATAATAAAGGGTCTGAGCGCCGACGGAGGGCTTTTCATTCCGGAAAGTATTCCGGAGCTGACAAGCGAGACTATCGCTCAGATGACAAATATGAGCTATCGGGAGAGAGCCGAAAAAATTTTAGGCTACTTTCTCAGCGATTTCAAGGCCGCCGAAATAAAGGACTGCGTATCCAAGGCATATACAAAGGAAAAGTTCGGCACGGACTCAATCGCTCCCGTTTATAAGCTGGATCAGAGCAGGTACATTCTGGAGCTTTGGCACGGCCCAACCTGCGCCTTTAAGGATATGGCGCTACAAATACTGCCCCATCTTCTTACCACATCCGTGAAAAAGACGGGCATGGACAAGGAAATCGTCATTCTTGTCGCCACCAGCGGCGATACGGGCAAGGCCGCTCTTGAAGGCTTCAAGGACGTTGAGGGTACAAAAATCGTGGTCTTTTTCCCGGACAATGGCGTGAGCCGTATTCAGCGGCTTCAAATGTGTACCCAAGAGGGAAGCAACGTATTTGTCAGCGCCGTAAACGGCAATTTCGACGACGCTCAGACAGGCGTCAAGGAAATATTTACCGACGAGGCCTATGCCGAGGCCCTTGCCGAAAAGGGCAAGGCTCTTTCCAGCGCCAACTCCATCAACTGGGGGCGGCTCGCTCCCCAGATTGTGTACTATTTTTCGGCCTACTGCGATATGCTTAAGGCCGGCGAAATAGAATTGGGGGATAAGGTTAACGTCTGCGTGCCTACAGGTAACTTCGGCAACATTTTGGCCGCTTACTTCGCAAAGAATATGGGGCTTCCCGTTAAGACCCTTATCTGCGCTTCCAACGCCAACAATGTGCTTACCGATTTTATCAAAACGGGCATATACGACAAAAACAGAGAGTTCCACACCACTATTTCTCCGTCCATGGATATTCTTATTTCCTCCAATCTGGAAAGGCTTTTGTATCTTCTTTCCGGCAGGGACGACGAGGAGATTTCGGAATACATGGAAAAGCTGAAGTCGGACGGAAAATACTGCGTTTCGGGCGAGGTGTTCTCCCAAATAAAGGACAGCTTCCACGCGGGCTGCGCCGACGATGCTCGCTGCATGGAAACCATAAGGGAAACGGAAAAGAAGCTGGGCTATGTAATCGACCCCCATACGGCGGTAGCTGTAGCCGTTCACGAGGAATACGTCCGTGAAACGGGGGACGCTTCAAAGACTATCATCGCTTCGACCGCGAGTCCCTTCAAGTTTAACAGCGACGTGCTTACGGCAATTCTGGGCGAAGCGGAGGTTGAAGATAAGGACGAGTTTGAGCTTCTCCGGCTCTTAGGGAAAAGCTTCGGCCTTCAGATTCCCAAAAGCCTTGGGGAACTGGAGGAAAAGGAAGTCCGCTTTGAAACCGTGTGCGACAAGTCCATGATGAAGGGCGTAGTAAACGAGTTCTTAAGCTGAGTCAATATGTAACAAGGAACCGGGCCGAATGGCTCCGGTTCCCTAAAATACCGCTTACTTGCAGCAAGACTTGGGGCAGAAGGTTTCGCAGTCCGTTTCCTGACCGGATTCGCTCTGCCTATTGCCTACCTTGATGCTGCTTGCGCTGCATTTGTCCTCGGGTGTGTGGAAGTCACAGGCCGCAACCTCGCACATAATGCCGTCGATGGTTTTGTCTGTTTTGTAAGCCTTACTCATTTTCGATTACCTCTTTTCAAAATTTGCCTTGGGGAGAAGCTCTTCGGTTTCGCCCGCAGAGGTATTATTTGCGCAAAATATAAATTTTATTCGGGGGAAAATATGGCGATTTATGCGATGAGCGACTGGCATCTGCCTCTGGGCGTGGATAAGCCCATGGACGTTTTCGGCGGAAACTGGCAGGGTTATGTTGAAAAAATTGAAAAAAATATGCGGATGCTGAAGGAAAATGACTACATTATTATGAACGGCGACTTTTCATGGGCTATGCGCATGGAGGAAAGCCGGAAGGATTTTGAATTTTTAAAACGACTTCCGGGTATAAAGCTTATGAGTAAGGGCAATCATGATTTTTGGTGGGAGAGTAAGGCCAAATTCAACAAATTTATGGATGAGCTGGGCATACATAACGTTCACTTCCTCCAAAACAACGCCTTTGACTGCGGCGAGTGGTGCGTCTGCGCGTCGAGAGGGTGGATAACTCCTTCCGACAAGGACTTTAAGGAAAGCGACATGGTTATATATAAACGTGAGCTTCTGCGCCTTGAAATGGCCCTTAAAGAGGGGGAAAAGCTGAATAAGCCGATTATCGCCGCGCTGCACTATCCGCCGGCGGACGGCTTTATTGATTTGCTGAGCGGATACAGGGCGTATATGTGTGTTTTCGGCCACCTTCACGGAAGCGCCGCTAAGGCCTACAAGCCGAAAGCGGAAAATTGCCGCCTTGTTTCGGCTGACTATTTGGACTTTATGCCGATTAAGCTTGCGGATTAAAATATTTCCAAAAAAGGTCTTGATTTTTTTCTGATTTTATGATATAAATATATGTTGACTGTATATGTTGACTTAATGTGAACAATAGGAGGAAGCAAACCATGAAAGTATTGAAGGTTGAACAGCAGGAAGATAAGAGAATGTATCTGGAAATCGAGGTTGACGCCGATACGTTCAAAAACGCTATGAACAAAAGCTATCGCAAAAACGTAAAAAATATTACGATTCCCGGTTTCCGCAAGGGCAAGGTTCCCAAGAACGTCATTGAAAAATTTTACGGCGAGGCGGTGTTTTACGACGACGCGATTAACGATTGCTGCCCCGACGCTTACGAGGCCGCGGTTAAGGAAACAGGCATAGATCCCGTTGAAATGCCTCAGGTGGACATTGTAACCGTAAAGGAGGGGGATCCCTTCGTGTTCTCGGCGGTTGTTACCGTCCGTCCGGAGGTTGTTTTGGGCGAATACAAGGGCGTTGAAGCCTTTAAGCCCGCCGTTGTGGTTTCCGAGGAGGAAGTAAACGACGAAATAGCGACTATGCGGGATAACGCCGCCAGCATTGAGACAATTGAGGAAGGGGAGGCCTTAAAGGGCGACAAAGCCACTTTGGATTTTGACGGCAGTGTTGACGCGGTTCCCTTTGAGGGGGGAAAGGCCGAGGGCTTTGAGCTTGAGCTGGGAAGCGGT
This sequence comes from uncultured Oscillospiraceae bacterium, assembly GCA_964551215.1. Classification (GTDB taxonomy): domain Bacteria; phylum Bacillota; class Clostridia; order UMGS1883; family UMGS1883; genus JAFLUQ01. Next base: position 7,488 of record CAZKBV010000065.1, read on the forward strand.
CAGTTTATACCCGGTTTTGAGGATCAGCTCATAGGTAAAACGATAGGCGAGGATATCGAAGTGAACGTTACTTTCCCCGAGGATTACCACGTTAAGGAGCTTGCGGGCAAGGATGCGCTGTTTAAGTGCAAAATACACAAGTGCGAAAGAAAGAATCTTCCGGCGTTGGACGATGAGTTTGCCAAGGACGTAAGCGAGTTCGACACTCTCGAACAGCTTAAAAAGAATATTGCCGAAAATCTTGCTAAGACTAAAGAGAAGGAAGCCGAGCAGCGTTACGAAAATAAAGTCGTTGAGGCTGTCGTCGCAAACGCTCAGGTTGAGGTTCCCAAGTGCATGGTAGACCAACAGATTGAAAAGCAGATAGAGGACATGGCATACCGTCTCCAAAGTCAGGGCCTTACAATGGAAAATTACCTTAAGTACACAGGGCTTACAATGGAAAACATAAAGGATCAAATGAAGGACAGCGCCGCCGACAATGTGAAAACCTCGCTTGTGCTTGAAGCCGTGAAAGAGGCTGAAGGCGTTGAAGCGACGGATGAAGACGTCGAGGCCGAATACGCGAATATGGCCGAAATGTATAAAATGGAGGCCGAAAAGGTAAAGGAGATAATGGGCGCAAACGCCGAAGCTCTAAAGGGCGACATTTCAATCCGAAAAACGGTTAAGCTCCTTGTGGACAACGCAAAGATGAAAAACGAGGAGTAAAGAGTTCGGTAAAGTTCGGTAAAAGCGGGTAACGACGGGGCTTGCCCGGATTGCCCGTTTCCGATTGTCAATTGTTAAAATTTGGGAGGAAAAAATAATGGCATTGGTTCCTTACGTAATTGAACAAACAGGTCAGGGTGAGCGCAGCTACGACATTTATTCACGCCTTTTGAAGGACAGAATAATATTTTTAAGCGAGGACGTCAACGACACGACGGCCAGCATTATTGTGGCTCAGCTTTTGTTTTTGGAAAGCGAGGATCCCGATAAGGACATTATGTTCTATATCAACAGCCCCGGAGGCAGCATAACGGCGGGCATGGCAATTTACGATACAATGCAGTATATAAAGTGCGATGTTTCCACAATATGCGTGGGTATGGCCGCCAGTATGGGGGCGTTCCTCCTTTGCAGCGGCACCAAAGGGAAAAGGCTTGCCCTTCCCAACAGCGAAATCATGATTCACCAGCCGCTTATTTCCGGCGGCGGACTCAGCGGCCAGACAACGGATATAAAAATTTACACCGACCATTTGGTAAAGACCAAGCAGAAGATGAACGAAATTCTTGCTCAGCGCACGGGCCAAACCTATGAAAAGGTGTGCGCCGACACGGAGCGAGACAACTTTATGTCCGCCGAGGAGGCTCTTTCCTACGGCCTAATAGATAAGGTTATCGAAAGAAAGTAAAAACAAAAAGCTCATCGGCTACCGTTGTCCTCCGATAACAAGGGGATGCGCAAAAGTGGGAACCGAGGGGAAACCGTTCG
>CAZKBV010000066.1:0-4112 GCA_964551215.1 uncultured Oscillospiraceae bacterium
ACAATAAAATCGCCAATAGCTGCGGTAACGCCTAAAATACCGTCGCCCATTGGCACAACGCTGCCTATTAACTTCTTGAGTCCGCCGATTATAGCGCTTATCGGCTGTAACGCCAAATCCAACAGGGCAAACACGCCCTTAAAGGTGCGCTTTAAATTTTCCGCGGCAGAGTCACTTATTTTGAAATTTGACGTAAGATTTTTTATACCCTCGGTAATATTTAACAATTGCTGCGCCGTCGCGGGCGGAAAAATGTCCCGAAACGCTTCTTTAATCGGGTTTATTATTGAGGCTACACCTTCCCACGCGTTCCAAAAAGCTTCGATAAGCACGTCTCTGCCGCCAAGCTCCTTCCATTCGGTGAGAAGCTCGTTTCTTGCTTCGGCTCCGCTCGCAAAAGCGTCGTACAAAGCGTTTGCCAAATCCGTCCATAAAACCTTGGCTTCTTCGTAATTGCCGAAAATAATGTCAAAGGTGTCCATCCAGCCGGAGCTTACGGCGTCCTTTGTGGCGTCAATCGCTTCCGTAAAGGATTTTGCTTCCTGAGCAGATTTGAACGCCTTTTCCGCAAGCTCGGAATACTTACCCGACAGCCTATCTATCGCTTCGGAGGCGGTGTCGGCGTCTCCCGACTCCACCATCTCATACGCCGCGTCGGAAAGCTCCGAAAACTTTGAAAAAGCCGCCTCCATAACGGAAGTGTCCGCCCATTTATCCTTCAGCGTCTCGCTGAAATTGGCAACATTGACCTCGCCTTCCTTTATTTTTCCCAAGGCAACGCCGGTGTCGATAAACGTCTGCTTAAGCTCCTTGGACGCAACTCCCGCAAGTTCAAGACTTTTCCAGTCCATGTACTGCAAATGTCCCGACCCGTAGGATTGATTAAGATTATAGATTGCTCTGCTGAACTCGTTCGCGCCCTTGCCCGCATACGCCGTGGCATTTGCGATACCCGTAATCATGGGCATTATCTTGTCAATATCGGCGCCGGACGCGGTAAGCTGTCCGAGAGCAGACGTCATATCTGTAAAGCCGTAGCTTGTCTCGTCCGAGAACCACATCAGCTTATCAAGGTACTTATTTACTGCCGCTACGGACTTTCCTGTAGCGTTTACGATGGTTTGGACGGATGCGGTTTTCTGCTCGTACTTTGTCCAGCCCGAAGCTATATTGTCTACCGATAGCGACTTAATAAGCTGCTTCCCCGTCGAGATTGCCGAGTTTGTAATGTTTACCAGAGCGGTCGTTCCAATAACTCCAAGTGTGGAAAAACGCTTTGAAATAACATCAATACTCCTTGCCATGCCGTCCATGGAAAAGTCGTTCGCTGTCTTTTCAAGTTTGTCCAAGCTCTTTGCCGAACTGTCCAAATTAAGAGCCTTTTTAAGCGAGTCGAGTATTTTTATACTTGATTTTGCACTGTTTTCAAACTGGTCGCTGTCCATGCGCAGTTCTACAATGCGCTCGTCAATGCTGCTCACAACGATGTAACCTCCTTCCATACATTTTCCGCAATTTTATCAAATATAGGCCGCAATGCGGGATTTATGTAGTCTCTTCCCTGCACATAGCCTCCGTTCCTTGTTCCGTGACCGTACTGCAAAATAAGAGCAATCGAAACATGATCGTTGACGTTGGAATTTGTCCAGCATATTGTGTATGTTCCGTTTCCTCCGGTAATCTCATAGTTCCACGAATCGGCGGTTTTGCCAGTATCTAAAGGAGTTGCCGCCGATAAAGCGCTGACGCCCTCGCGACCGTATTTTTCAAGAATACTGCGCAGGTCAAGCTTTAGAACCTTCTTCAGAAAATTGTCCGTGCTCCGAAAGCTGCCTTTCTGTTTAACAGTTATCACGACTTATCCCTATCCTTTCGAGTGCAATCGTTTCCGTCGCATTGCGTTGATTTCACGGTTGCTTTTGTATATTTCATTCCTGCTCATATTTTTCTGAGGAACGCTTTCGATGCTGCACACACGGATGAGCGTGATCAGCCTGTTTAAATGCCATTTTTGACATTCAAAAGGAATGTTCAAAGAAATCATCAGGCTATAAAATCTTTCGGCAGTCATTATTTTGTTTTGCGGCCGCGAGCCGCCATTGCGAAACCATGTGGCGGTCATCGGATCGTCTATGTATTCCCTTACTTTTTCCACAACATCGCCCGGTATGGCTTTATAAACATTGGAATTTACGTTTTGTGTCAGCGTCATGCAGCGGATATAGTCATTAGTTTCCTCAACTGTTTTTTTATCCGCACCGAGAAAAGGCTTTTTCCACTTAGCCTCCCATTTTGAAAGGGAAACGAGGGAATGCTCCAATTGCAGAATCTGAGTCTTTGTTTCGATAAAAATCCCGTTTGCTTCGTCGTAAAATTCACCGGCGGGTATTGTAACGCAGAGCACTCCCAATTTCTCCTTTCGATAATTACATAGCCGCCGAGGCTGTTTCCGCTGCCGGGACTGGTATAACGCTGTTTATAAAATCAACTGCGGTATCCGGATTTGCGATAAAGCCCATAAACATTTCGCTGAAGGCCTCCGTTGTGGAAAAATCATCGGACAAAGTCTTTGATTTCTTAAAACGGGTAATACCTCTCTCGTCCGTAACCTTTTCGCCGTAAGCCTTAAGTATAATTTCCTTAAACAGTGTATACACTTCGGCTTGCTGCTTATCGCTGAGTTCAGAGCTTCCAACGGCGTCGGCAACACTTTGCAAACGCGTCATCAACTCGCCGCCGGACGTCATCTGCATATCCGTAAGCTCCGCCTTGGTAAGATTAAAATAAAAGTTTTCCGTTTTTTTAGAACCGTCAAAATCCGTGTACGTAACAATCTGCTTATACATGGTTTAAAATCTCCTTTCAAATTTTAAACATTTTGAATTTTTGCGAAGAATCAGATAAACTCATAACAGGCGTTCATAACCGAAAGCCCGCAAGAATCAAGCACCGTGTCCTCGCTTATCAGTTTTTTAATATTGAGATAATTTCATCGGGAAGGGGAAGCCGCGCGTCCAAATCGTCGCTGCCGTAAAGAATCTTTTCAAGAGCCGCAAGCTTTTCCGAATCGGCCTTAAGGGAGTTTATCTCTATGTGAGCGGTTGGGTTAAATCCTGTAACGGCAATAGGTGTTGTGTCGAACTCCCAAGAGAAAGTAATTCCCTCCGGCGAATCGTTGATTGTCTGGTATCCTCTTTCGGACGGAGTAACCATGGCGTTATATACAAGATGAAGCTTATATCCGTTCTTAGGATCGGTTCCTGAAGCGATATCGCTTCCCTCGTTGCTCCTGTAAGATAAACCGAAGGCGCTGCGTTCCTGCTGACCGAGCGATACTCCGGGAGCGACTTCGGCGCTGCCGTCGCACTGCGCAAATTCATCCGGATACATGTAAGCTTCAACAGTACCTCCGAAGGTCTCGGCTCCTCTAATGGAGGCGTATTTAATATTGTCCGCCCACATATCGTTGGCCTCGGCGCCGCCGGGGCTTTCGGTTATTGCCGTGATACCGTTCCAAGCAACTCCCTTGGGGTATGAAATTTCGTTGTTGGTATACACCTGCGGATAAAGAACGGCGTGGTCAATGCCTGTTTCATAAAATCTTTGTCCCGTAAGATCCCATTTAATTTCTGCCATTTAAATTTCCTCCTTAAAAATATAAGTCGAATGAATAGTGATTAAGATTGTCGGACGTAAAATACCTGTCAAAGCGACACATCGGAAGCTCCGCTATTTTGTCGGGGATTTCACTGTCCGGGTTTTCATCTATTACCGTTATTGTGTATCGCTTAAAGCGGGTATAGATCTTATTGTCCGCGAAACGGACGTCAGCCCCGCTTAAGCCGTAAACGATACAGGGGTATGTAAGTTTAATGTTTTCAGGCGGCTGAAAATATACGTGCCGTGAGCCTAAAATGGTAACGAGTATTTCATGAAGCTTAAGCCTGCTCATTGTACACACCCCCGACCGTAAGAATAAGCCTTGGATACTGAACTTCAACGCTTGTAATTTTCCACTTTGAACCCATGAAGCTCACATATCGCATAGCGTGAAAATTCTCATAGGCAAACGGGTCAGCCACAATACTTATTTCGTTTGAAATATCAATATC
>CAZKBV010000066.1:4212-7095 GCA_964551215.1 uncultured Oscillospiraceae bacterium
CCGGAGCAGCGTGTTTCGATAAGATACTTCTGGGCATTGTAGTCAATATCGAAATCGTCAAACAGGTTTACCGCTCCGCCCTTGTCCGCGCCGATGTTGTAGTCGGCAGGATTTACGATAATTCCGTAAAGGTCGCCACCGTTTGCTCCTTTAGCTCCTTCAAGCACAGGAACTGTGACAATTTCGCTTACTCTGAGCTTTTTAGCGAGCTTGTCTGAGTCCTCGTAAAGAGTTCTGCCTATGTCGTCCTCCAAAAGCAGGCAGTTTGTAAGGACATCTTCGGTAGTATAAAGAATAGGACTGCCGCTTCCCTTATAATCCTTGCGAGCCTTGATTGCGCAACGGATAAAGGCCTTGGCTTTTTCATCGTCGGTGGAGGCCGCTGAATCAATTACGGCCTTGATAGTGTAAAGGTCGTCGTCCTTTGCTATGGGGCGAATGCAGTCCTCCTTGATTTTATCGTCGCTGGAGGCAAGTCTGCCGTCGCCGATAAGCACGGCGCGGGCAATTTCCTCATCCAGCATTATTCGCATTTCACTCTTGAGCCATGCGATTACGTCAAAGTCCGTAATGTCAGCCACATCGTCCCGATCCATTTTCTGCTTTTTATATACGGTGGTGGGAGTGGTGGTGCGCTTAAGCAGGCTGAATACCTCGTCCTTTTTCTGGTTGCCTTTGATATAGCCTCTGGCTCTGGCCTCGTCCTCGGTTATATTGGCAAATATAGACTTGATGCGGGAAAAAGGCGTGTGGTGTACCTTGCCCATAACCTTCGGCACCCAGCCCGTATCCCTCTGAATAAAGGTGGGAACATTTTCGAGTGTCTGAGCATCTGGGAACAAATAGTCTACATTCTCAATGCCGTGAGCAATGGCGCTCTCTCGCATAGAGCCGTACCGTTTTGCATCGTTTATTACGGCGGTCATTTCGCTGTGGCTCAGAACTGTATTGTCCTGCTGCTCATCATCTCGGTCAAATACATTGTGTTTCATATCTTTTCCTCCTTCAGAATCTTCATTTTGATTTTCCAATGCCTGACCGATAAGAGCATAAACCACTGTTTTCTGCTTGTCGGTCAGTGTGTCGAATACGTCCTGAACTGTTTCTTCATCATCGAGCTTTTTCGAGGACTGTTTTTTGCCTTTATCTGGCTCTTCGGGTTCGCTGTCATCGGAATGATAAAGCATAATGCTTTCGTCGTATCCGAGAATAACGCCTTCTTCGGTTCCATCGCTGTGAGACATTACCGAGTCGATAAATGCTCCGGGATTTGCGCCTGCAAGCACAAGGCTTACTTCGCGGATTGCGCCGTGAAGCACGTCCTTCCCAACCTGTTTAAGCTGGTTGGCATAAATCGACAGAGCCCGCACATCTCCGTGCTGCACAAGCTTCTTTGCCTGCTCGCCCGATTCTCCATCGTTAAATTTGCAGTAAGCGTAAACGCCTTCGTCACGGTTTTCCAGCAACGCGTGGCCCAAAACATTGTCGGGGGATGAATGTTGATGTTCCCATACTAAGGGAACGGTCTCGCCGTCGCAATGCTTAAATGCATCCTTCTTGATTGTTCTTCCGTCTGAGCAGAGTAGATCATTTCTGGTTGCCCAGCCGCTAAAATCATACTTCATTTTGAATTTCCTCCTTCGCTGTGGTTGGTTGATTTTTATTTTCTCCGGGTTCGTTGAGATTTTTGTTTCTCAGTTCATCGGCCTTAGGGTCTGATGATGGTTTCATGCCGATAATCTGCCTTATTTCATTTGAGGACATTATCTCGTTCCTTGTGAACTTATCGGCAATTTCGGCGACGTCATTTACGGGCACAAGTCTGAATGGGTCACGGAAAAACTCTATTGACTGACGCTGCGAGCGGGCGGTTTTGGTCAGAAACTTTCGTTTCATTTCATCGGTAATAGCTGAAAGAATGGATTCGATTGTACGGTTGTAATAATTCAGCATTGTTTTATCGTCTGCCGAACCGTCCAATATACTCTGAGTGATTCCCAACTGGCTATAAAGCATACTCGTCAGGTATTCAATCTGAGTCATCAGCGTATTTTCAACGGGACGGTTGAGCTGAGTTACATGCTCCGTACTGTCGATGTAAGCTACTCCGAATTTAGACCCCGCAAGCTGGGCTTCAATGGCGTTTCGCCGTTCCTCGGCCTGCTGCTTTTTTATAGGTGTTTTAACTGTGTAAGGAAGCTGTATAATCAGATCAAGCTTGCCGCTGCCGCTTTGCTCATCGATTGCGTCCAGAATATTCAGTTTACGTATAAGCCGCTGCATTGTAGAGTTATGCTCGTTCATGACAGCATAAAAAGGATTTTCCACAATTGCAGTCATGCTTTTTGGCACTGTAATATCCTCCCGTTGTCCTGTTATTTCATTATACAACCTAACGCGAACGCTGCTCGGTCTCCATTCCAGAATTTTCCCCGTACGCATTTTTTCAATGTCGTAGCCCGTTGTCTCGGCGGGGTTGAGGTTCGTATCTGTGGGGACTATAGCTATGCAGCCTTCGTCCAGCATGGACACAACGCAGTCCTGAATAAAAGCCCGCCCTGTTTGGTCTGTATTTGCGCTAAGACTCAGGCAATTATTAAGTCCGGAATCGATTACCGATTCAAAGCGGCCGTTTTCATCCAAACGAACATGCTTAATATCTACAGCCGCCGCGTCCAGCGCAATCCGATTGTATACGGATGTTATAATGGAGCGCTCGTTTCCGCGAGTAAGCCGAGGTCTGTCCGGACGGTAGGAATAGCTCATACCTTCGCCAATGGGTGTGGGGTCTTTGTTCATAAAAACGTTCCAAGCCCGTTTGGCTCTGGAAACCAATGAAAATTCCATTTTGAATTTTTCCTCCTTAAATTTTTGCATAAAAAA
>CAZKBV010000066.1:7195-8879 GCA_964551215.1 uncultured Oscillospiraceae bacterium
TCCGTTCGGGGTTTTAACATTTTTTAAATTGCGGTTCAGTGTTGCCGATATGGAATATCTGTCATATTGAAGTTCTTCCTTTGTTCGGCGAACTCCCCACTTCATTCCCTTAATCCCGTGGTGGTAAAGCTCGTATGTCTGTCTGTACTGCCACATAGCCGTCCCTCCTTTACTCGAACGCGTCCTTGTTATGCTTATACGCTACATAAGCGTCCATCATCGCGGCTACCGCGTCAATCTTTAGCTCGCGCCTCTTTTTAAGCAACTTGCGGTTTCCGTTGGTGTCCTCAATGGTAATACAGTTTCCCATAGAGAAGGTCATAAGCTCTTGATCGAACAAAAGCATCCTCTCTTCGGACAGCTTTTTTAACTCTCCCAACGGAACGGACTCGGTTTTAACTCCCTGAGGAACCTTTTCTATTCCGAACGGACCGTTTTCCGCTGCCCACCTTTCCACAAACTCCTTTGCGTTATACGGGTCGTACCCGAAGCAACAAACATCGTAGCCCCGTTCTGTAATGTGCGCGTCCAAATCCTCATAAACCTGCATCATGTCCAACACGGCTCCGCTTAGTACAACAAGACTGCCCTCGGCCATGAACTGCTCATACTTACTGCGCATTGCTCCCGGCAGCTTCATCAAAGTCAGCTCCGAAATATAGTTCTTTGTTTTAATTCCGAAACAGCCGTTATGAAGAGGAAACAAAAAAAGAAATGAGCAAAAGTCGTCCCCTTGTGAAAGGTCGGCTCCGAGAGCGCAGGGCATTTGCCAATATTCCGTCTTTTTATGAGGCAGCGTTTCTTCATAAGTAAAGAAATAAGTAAAGCCTTCCATTGGCAGACCAAACCTCTTTGCGAGAATATCGTTCCGCGCAGAAGGTACGGTTTCCGCTCGGTCAACATCCCGCTGGTAGGTTTCATAGCTTACGGTTTTTCCGAGGTTGGGATTGGCCTTCATCCACATATCCGGGCGGCCGACCTCGTCAATACTGTCAAGCTTGTACCACCATATGGATACATGGCGTGCAGGGTATTCGCCTTTAAGAATTTTCCGAAGCTCCATTTTGATTTCGTCACCGCTTCCGTTACGTACCGTACCTTCCGAGCTCATGGCGACAATCAGGTAATCGTCCACCTTTGATGCGCCCTGTTCGATTGCTCCGACAACATCCTCCCTTACATCGCCCGACAGCCATTCGTCTACCGTTGCCATTTTAGGCCTCATGCCTTGCAGCTTGTCAATAGACATAGGCCTGATTTCCAAAAGTGAGCCTGTGAGGAAATTTTCGATCCCCTTTTTTGTGGGAGTCAGCTTGACTCGTTTTGCTTTGGAGCCTGTGGTGTTTTGCAGAGAACCCTCCGTGAGAAATTTGAAAAGCGGTCCTCTCGCACGGGTTATTGAGGTTTTTATCGGCGATATGATTTCCTCCGCCTGCTTCATTGTTGGCGCCGTAGTCATCTGGTAGGTGGTAGAGGTGTCTATATTAAGAAAATAGCTTTGCAGGCATGACCCATACATGGACTTTGCCGCGCCTCTGCCCACAATAAGGTATTGCTTGTTGGTCAGCCGCTTCTTTATGGTTTTGCGCACATAATGTCCGCCGTGGCCGTCCGGAAAAGGCTCATATACGTTTAAATCCTCAAAGTAATACCAGCCGAAAATGTCCTCCGCCCATAGCTTAAA
>CAZKBV010000067.1:0-8356 GCA_964551215.1 uncultured Oscillospiraceae bacterium
ATAAAAATTTTGAGGTTATTGAATACATTGGGTAATGATTTGACGAATAAATAATTATACCTATCCATAGAAGTGACTTTCTACCCCTCAACCCATACCGCACCGGCAATGTGCCGGTGCGGTTTTTTATGCAAAAATAAATAATAATCTTTCAAAATATGACAAAAAATCCTCTGCCAGTTGTTTTAAATATATAGAGGGGAAGTATAGGGAGGTTGGCCAAATTGACGACACAAGAAATCATAGACAACGCCATAACAGAGCTGACGGAAAACGCTCTTTCCGTGCGGCGGAAAAGTCTGCCTGAAAATAATGTGCCTGTGTATACAAGGCGGGGCGTAGACGTTAAATTCGCAAATTGAGCAAATTGATGCGAAATAAAACCGAGCTGCCATATAGAACAAATCAAGTTCTGTAAGACAACTCGGTATGGTGCGGGCGACAGGACTTGAACCTGCACGTCGCGGACACAAGAACCTAAATCTTGCGCGTCTGCCAATTCCGCCACGCCCGCAAGCATTAAATGTAAATCGGAAAGCGAAAACAGAAAATGAAAAATTTTCACCTTCGGCCCGCGAATTTTCCGGTCCGCAAATTTTTTTCTCGCTTTACGTTCGCAATTATTATACCACCGGAATCAACATATGTCAAGATTTTTTAATTCGAGCGGTTCAAATTGCTTTATCTAACATTTCGGCGATTTCCTCATATTCGGAAACTCCCACCGTTTTATCCAGCGGCTCCCCGTTTTTGAAAATCATCAAAGTGGGAATACTCATAATGTTATACCTTATGCTAATTTCCGGCAAAATGTCAACGTCGGCCTTTACCACCTTCACCCTGCCCTCATAGTCCGCCGCAAGCTCCTCCACGGTAGGCGCAAGTATACGGCACGGGCCGCACCATGTGGCAAAAAAGTCAACCAAAACGGGAATATCGCTTTTTATTACCTCGGCTTCAAAGGTTTCGTTCGTAAGTTCTTTCACGTTAATCTGTCCTTTCTTATGTTTATTTGTTAAATTTTGTTTATTTGCTAAATTTGTTTATTTGTTAAATTGTTACGGCTTGGGCGCGTTTAAACAAGGCTTTCGGACGCGACTTTAAGATTGGGGAAATTCATCTGCCTTAAAGCCTCGTACACCACTACGGCGGCGGAATTGCCCAGATTAAGGCTTCTGGCGCCGCTGACCATAGGTATGCGTATACAGCTGTCGATATTCTTTTTCAGAAGCTCCTCCGGCAAGCCCTTTGTTTCCCGCCCGAAAAGGATATAATCCCCTTTGGAGAACTCAGCCTCAGTGTAAGTCTTTGGGGCCTTTGTCGTGGCGAAGCGATACCTTCCGCCCTTTGTCCTCTCAAAAAAATCCGCCGTATTTTCATAGAAGTAAACGTCCAGCATATTCCAGTAATCCAACCCCGCCCGTTTAAGATTTCTGTCGCTGATTTCAAAGCCCATAGGCTTTACAATGTGGAGCGCCGCCCCAACCGCCGCGCAGGTACGGGCAATATTTCCCGTGTTTTGAGGAATCTCCGGCTCAACAAGCACTACGTTTAAAACAGGTTCTTTTTTTATTATCTCATTTTTCTTTTCAAAAAATACGCCTTCCTTAACGCCGTAAGCGCAAAGCACAAGCTTGGGACTGCCCAGCAGCTCCGTCAAAACCGCCGCCGGTGTCAATCCGGCAAGAATAACGTCCGCGCGGGATTTGTCCATCCCCTCAATATCCCTTCTTTGTTCGGGAGGAGTGTTCTTTACCTTGTTAAAGACAGCCTTAACGGCGGCGGAGCTTATCTCCAAGCCGTTTATTTCGCCGAGGTCAAGTCGCCGCTTTTCGTAAAGGCAGCCTAAGGTTCTCGCGCTTCCCCCTATTCCGTAAAGGATGCTGCCCTTCGCCTCTTTAAGCCAATCTACGGCGGAAATTATGGCTTTAACCTTTTCGTAAAGCTCATCGAAGGGTCTGTCCTTAAATTCCTCCGTAAGCATAACCGCCCCGCAAGGAGTGCTTACGCTTTTTATGAGCCGGCGGTTTTTCACGAGAATAATTTCCGTGCTGCCGCCGCCCGTATCAAACAAAACGCCGTTGTCTATGGGAAGGGTTTCCTTTACGGCAAGGAAGGAATACGCCGCCTCTTCTTCTCCGGTTAATACGCGAAAATCTATTCCCGCCCTTTCCTTTGCCATACTTAGGAAGCTGTCGCGGTTTTTCGCTATTCTGACGGCCTGAGTGGCCGTGGCGATAATATCGCCGCAGCCCGCCGCCGCCGCCGCGAGAGCAAACCTTTCCAACGCGGAAAGCACCTCCTCCACCGCCTTGGCGCAAAGATTCCCGTCCCTCATTCCCTGCCCCAAACGGACAGTCTCTCTCAGCTTCGCAAGAGTCTCCCATTTTCCGTCCTCGCACACTCGGCTGACGGACATACGCAGGGAATTTGAGCCTAAATCAATAACAGCGATGGGCTTTTCCATAATCGGTTTCCTCCCCTATTCAAATTTCTTTGTACCTATTTTACACCTTTTTTACATAAAGGTCAATAAAATTCGCCAATAATTTTAATAAAAAACTGTTGATTATTTTTTAAAAATGATATATAATTAGTGTGAGGTGATAATATATGGACGCAAATCAAACAAAGCGTTTTCCGTTCTTTAAGCTTTTCCTCGGCCTTCTGGCAATAATAGCCGTAGTTGTCGGCGCCGTTATGGTGGAAAAAAACATAAGCAAAGCCGTTAAGGACGTGACAATAAATAAATCCGAAATATCCGGTCACATAAAATACATAAAGGTAAAGCCTCTTTCCACCCGCATTATGGCCGTTAAAACCGATGACGGGGAAATTCATCTGGCCTTCGACGAATGTCTGAGCTGCTACTATAACAACGGCGTAAAGGGCAGCTTTTCCGATACCGGAGAAAGCGTTGTCTGCAGCGAATGCGGCTGTGAGACATTTTACGAGGATATGGGTCTGCTGAGCGACGAATGTACGCCAATCCCGATACTTGCCGACTACACGGTTGAAAGCGCCGACACTGTTACTGTCCCGAAGGAATTTCTTGAAACCTGCAAGGACGCCCTCAACGTGCTGAGAAGCGGCAAGGGCAACTATAAGAGCATTTACGGCGAAAGCGATTTCCGCAATATGGAAATTACCGAAGCCAGTGACGCCGCCGTAGCCTATGACGCTCCCGACAATGAGGCCGACGAAATTGACGTGGACGCTCTTTTAAGCCGTACCGAGGACATTACCAAGCTTTATAACGGATATCTCAACGATGTAACCTTAAACGCGTCGCAAAGCGATATCGGCGTTTACACGGCCTGCTACGATGAATTTATCCTCTTGTGCGACGAGCTTGCCGACACTCGGATATCCAATCGGCGCGCTTCGGAAATAGGCAAAAAATTTGATGAAATAGAAAGCAAGCTCCGTGAAATAGGTAAGAAATCGGAAAAATAAAATCAATCTCCCTTGGGCAATCTAAGCCTGAGGGGGATTTTTATGAGATATTTGCTTATTGCTTCGCTGATTCTTTTTTTAGGCTTTTCCGGCTGCGGGAGAAACAGCGTTTCCGAAGAAAGCCGCGCCGCTCCGGAAAAGAGGGCTGTTACCTCCGAAAAGGAATCCGGCAGGGATAAAATTTCGGACGAAGGCGCGTCCCTTTCCGGCGAGGATTATTCCGCCGCCGAATCGGGGGCTTCCGGCGCGGAAGCGCAAAATCCGCCGCCGCCCGAATATGAAACCGTGTCCGAAAGCTTCACTCCCCTTTTGGATAAATCTCCCGAGCGGCTGAATAACATCAACATAGCCTGTGGAGCGATAAACGGCGTCGCACTTTACCCGGGAGGAAGCTTCAGCTTTAACGAAGTTGTTGGTCAGCGCACGCGGGAAAGAGGCTTTGCGGACGCGGCGGTAATTGTTGACGGCCACGCCGACACAGGATGCGGAGGGGGCATATGTCAGGTCAGCTCGACGCTGTATATGTCCGCCGTAAAGGCCGGTCTGCGAATCGACGAACGCCACCCCCACAGCCACACCGTTCCCTACGCTCCCGACGGGAACGACGCCACCGTCGTTTTCGGCCATCTTGACCTGCGCTTTACCAACAATACGGACAGTATTCTTATCCTCTGCGTCCAAGTCGAGGAAGACGGAGTTTTTTCCGGAATAATTAAAAAAAACTCTTGACAAAAAATATGTATGGTGCTAAAATATACTTAATGATAATTGATATCATTAAGTTATAAATCTATTTTGAAAGGAAGTTTTGATTATGAAATTCGTATGTCCCGTATGCGGTTATGTTTACGAGGGTGACAACCCTCCCGAGAAGTGTCCCGTATGCAACCTTCCCGGCGATAAGTTCAAGGTTATGGACGAAAGCAAAGTATCTTGGGCTTGCGAACACGTTATCGGCGTAGGCGCAAAGGATAAGGTTGACGAAAGAGTTTATGAAGGCCTTAAGTCAAATTTTGAGGGCGAGTGCTGCGAGGTGGGTATGTATCTCGCGATGTCCCGTCAGGCTATCCGGGAGGGATATCCCGAAATCGGCGCTTTCTATGAAAAGGCGGCTTATGATGAGGCCGAACACGCGGCTAAGTTTGCCGAGCTTCTGGGCGAGGTTGTTACTCCCTCCACCAAGAAGAACCTTGAACTGCGCAGAGACGCCGAGAGCGGCGCTACGGCCGGCAAGCTGGAGCTTGCCAAGCTTGCGAAGGAGCTTAACTACGACGCTATCCATGACACAGTGCATGAAATGGCCAAGGACGAAGCAAGACACGGCTGCGGCTTTGACGGTCTTTTGAAGCATTATTTCAGCAAGTAAGGAGATTCGGCAATGAAAAAGTACGTATGTCCCTGCGGATATGTTTACGACCCCGAAATAGGCGATCCCGATAACGGCGTCGCTCCCGGCACTGCTTGGGAGGACGTACCGGAGGATTGGGTTTGCCCCACGTGCGGCCTTGGAAAGGACGCCTTCGAGGAAGAATAAGCTCCAAACAAATTCCGCTTTAACGGCCTAAAAATAAAAAAGACCGCGTTCTCGCCTTTATTTGGGCGGGCGTGCGGTCTTTTTTTATTTTCTTTACGGCGCGGGGGATTTACAGTATTATGCAAATCAGTCCGCCGCTGCCCTCATTGATAATTTTTTCCAGCGTTTCCCGTATTTTGCACCGAGCTTCGTCGGGCATTTTGTTCAGCTTGGCGTTAAGCCCTTCGTTTACAAGATCGTGAAGGGATTTGCCGAAAATATTGCTCTCCCATATTTTAATCGGATCCGTCTCAAATTCCGAAAGCAAATAATTTACCAAATCCTCGCTTTGCTTTTCACTGCCCACAATTGGGTTTATTTCCGTCTCTATCTGAGCCTTTATAAGATGAATACTCGGCGCGGCGGCTTTCAGCCTTACTCCGAAGCGGCCTCCCTGCTTCATGATTTCGGGTTCCTTGAGAGTAAGCTCCTCAACGGAGGGAAAAACTATTCCGTAGCCGGTTCTGTCTACCTGCCGGAGGGCGTATTCCAGTTTGGAATATTTTTTTCGCACCTTTGCCATTTCCGTTATAAAATCAATCAGAGCCTCGTCGTCCTCCAGCTCTACGCCGGTGGTTTCGCTTATTATTTTATAGAACAGCTCATCCTCTGTCGCCACCTTCAGCAAAGCGTTGCCGCAGTCGGGAGAAACCGTTTCCACAGCCACCGACTTTATGTATTGATTTTTTTCCAGTTCCTTCGCCGCCGGAAAAAGCTGGTTTATCTTTCTTATCGAAAGTAGACTTTCTCTCACGGAGGCAAACAGCGACGCTTTCAAGTAGTGTTCCATCGGGAGAGCGTCAATCCACCTCGGGAAGTTTATCCCTATCTCATTGAGCGGAAATTCATACAGCACTGCCTTGATTATTTCCTCTATATCGCTGCCGGCAAGCTCCGGACAGGAAACCGCCACAACCGGAGTGAGGTATTTTTCCTCAAGCTCGCCTTTGAGCCTCCGAGCCTCCGCCGACGACGGAGAAGCACAGTTCAGAACTATAATAAAGGGCTTATTTATCTCTTTAAGCTCGCTGACGACTCTTTCCTCGGCGGGGATGTAATCCTCCCTCGGAATGTCGCATATACTGCCGTCGGTGGTCATTACAATACCGATGGTGCTGTGATCGCAAATAACCTTTCTTGTGCCTATTTCAGCCGCCTTGTTGAATTCTATGTCCTCGCTGAACCAAGGTGTGCTTACCATGCGTGGGCCGTCCTCCTCCGTGTGGCCCTTGGCGGAGTTCACTATGTATCCAACGCAGTCAATAAGCCTGACACGAAAGCTGACCCCTTCGTTAAGGGAAACGCTGACGGCTTCGTTGGGAATGAACTTGGGTTCGGTAGTCATTATCGTGCGTCCGGCGGCGCTTTGAGGAAGCTCGTCTCTGGCTCTTTCCCGCACGTATTCATCGCCTATATTGGGCAAAACTATTGTGTCCATAAATTTTTTTATAAATGTGGACTTCCCTGTCCGCACAGGGCCAACCACCCCAATATATATGTCGCCCTTCGTCCGTTTGGCGATGTCGCTGTAGATGCTGTTCATTAAATTTCCTCCTTAAGCTCAATTCAATTAAAGTATATTTATGGCTCAAAAAATTTATGACTGCATTTTTTTGGTTTTTCTATTGACAAAATTAAAAAGTTATATTATAATATTACAGTGTGCATTAAGGAGGGATTTTACATGAAAATAAATATTTCATCCGTCCTTAAAAACGAAGGCGGGCGTCTTAGCGTAAACAAAGAGCTGCCTGTCGGCGTTCTTTTATACTTGGGAAATTCCTTTGATTTTGAAAAGCCCCTTCTTTTGAAGGCTGAAATTCGGAATATCGGCGGCGCCCTTGAGCTTAAGGGCAGTCTCAGAGGGGAATACAAAACCCTTTGCGACCGCTGCGCGGCTCCCGTCAGCGGCGTTTTGGAAACGGAGATTGATGAAAATCTCGACTTCGACGGCGACGGCGAGACGGGAATCGACGGCGAATGTTTTTCCCTTTCCGGCAACATACTTGACATATCCGGCCTTATCGACGCGCTCATATGGAGCAATCTCCCAATGAAGGTACTGTGTCGGGAGGATTGTAAAGGGCTTTGCGGCGTATGCGGCTGTAATCTCAACGAAACCGTTTGTAATTGCGACGCGGGAGTTTATGACCCTCGTCTCGCTATTCTGAGGGAGTTGGCCAAGGAATCCGAGGAATCCGAGTAAAAGGCTTTCTCTCCATAAATTAGACAGTGAGGTGTAAAAAATGGCAGTTCCAAAGAGAAGAACATCTAAAGCAAGAAAGCGTCAGAGACGCGCAAATTGGAAGCTTACCGTTCCCGGAATGGTAAAATGCTCCAACTGCGGCGAGCTTATTAAGTCTCACGTAGTTTGCAAGCACTGCGGCTTCTATAAGGGCGTGCAGGTTGTTGCCAAAAAGGAAGCGTAAATGCTTTTTGGGTTCTCGCCCGGGCATTTGTTCGGGCGGCCTTGGACCCCTTTCCCCCTGTTTTTTCAGGCTCAGCGAATTGCCGAGCCGATTTGTTTAGTTGCGCTCCCGTAGTTAAGTGGATATAATAAGCCCCTCCTAAGGGCTAGTCACCAGTTCGACTCTGGTCGGGAGTGCCAAAAAGCGCCGAGATTGCGGCGCTTTTTTCAATGAATAAATATATGCTTTACACTTTTAGGCTTACACAGCTTCTCCCGTCGGCGAAAATGTTGAAAATTTTCAAATATCGGGCTTTTAAGTATGCGCGGGCGCCATTTGTTTTCAAAAAATTTTCCAAACCTCTTGAAAACCTACAAAACATATGTTATTATAGTAGTATGAAAAAAATAAGAGGTGCGTATATATGAAAATATCCACAAAGGGAAGATATGCTCTGCGTATGCTGATAGACCTTGCGGAGCATAACGGCGACGGTTTTATAGCTTTAAAGGACATTGCCGAAAGGCAGGGCATATCAAAGAAATATCTGGAACAGATAGTTCCCGTTTTGAACCGCTCCGATGTTTTGCAAACCAACCGAGGCTTTCAAGGGGGCTACAAGCTGGCTCAGCCGCCATGCAAATACACCGTAGGCGATATTTTGCGTCTTACGGAGGGCAGTCTTGCCCCTGTTTCGTGTCTCGATCAAAGCCCCAATCAATGCCCGCGCAGCAATGATTGCCCTACGCTTCCGATATGGCAGGGGCTGAACAAGGTAATCAACGATTACCTTGACGGTATTACTTTGCAGGACGTGCTGGATAAGCGCCAAGAAAGCTACTCGAACAATTACATTATTTAAAAATATAACCCAAGCGCAGATGTCCCCCGCCTCTAAGGCGGCGGGTTCCATTTCAGA
>CAZKBV010000068.1:0-8245 GCA_964551215.1 uncultured Oscillospiraceae bacterium
AAGAAAGGATTGCTGTTATGACAAAGGTACTCCCCTTCAAAGGTTTAAGGTACGCGAAAGGCGATTTAAGCCGACTTACCGCCCCTCCCTACGACATTATTTCCCCCGAAGCGCAGGAAGAATTTTACAGGGCGGACGAAAATAACGTTATACGTCTCGAATATGGCCGCGTATATGACGGCGATACCCCGGAAAACAACCGATACACCCGCGCGGCGGCACAGCTTCGGCGCATGATAAAGGAAGGAGTTTTAAAGCGAGAGGAAAAGCCCGCTTTCTATATCTACGAGGAGCTTTTCGATTTCGACGGAGAGGTTATGTCGCTTAAAGGCGTAATAGGCGCAGTCGAGCTTTGCGAATTTTCCGAAAGGAAGATTCTTCCCCACGAGGAAACTCTTTCCAAGGCCAAGGCCGACAGATTTGAGCTTATGAAGGCTACGAACTGTAATTTCAGCCAAATATATTCCCTCTACAACGACGAAAAGCAACGCCTTCCCCGCCTTATCGACCGCCTTTCCTCGGCGGCTCCGGACATAAGCTTTACAGCCTTTGACGGTCTTAGGCAGAACATATGGATAGTGACCGATGAAGCCGAAACAGGGGAGATAACCCGCCTTTTCCAAGATAAGCAGCTTTTCATAGCCGACGGGCACCACCGCTACGAAACCGCGCTGAAATACAAAAAGTACATGGAAGAAAAGGGCGCGGAAGGGGAGGGCGCGAAATACTGCATGATGTATCTTGTGGACATGAGTCTCAAAGGGCTGAAGGCGCTTCCGACTCACAGGATAGTCCACTCCCTTAAGGCCTTTGACGGCGAAGCCATACTGAAAAAGGCGGGGGAGGATTTTGAAATATCCCGCATCGAGCCGGACAGAGCGGAGGAAATCCTCTCCGGCAATAAAGACAAAAACGCTTTTGTGATGTACTTCGACAAAAAAGCGTACCTTTTTGTGCTTAAAGATAAAAAGTCCATGGAAAAGGCCCTTCCCGGCAAGGCGGCGGAATATCTGGATCTGGACGTAAGCGTGCTTCACACTCTCATGCTGGAAAAGCATATGGGCATAGACAAGGAAAACATGGCAAAGCAAATTAACCTTTCCTATACGAGAAGCGCCGCCCTTGGCAGAGAAGCCGTGGACAGCTCAAAGGCGGACTGCCTGTTCCTTTTAAACCCCACAAAGGTGAGCCAGATAAAAAACATTTCCCTTGTGAACGAAAAAATGCCCCAGAAATCCACCTATTTTTATCCCAAGCTTGTGACGGGAACGGTTATGAACATTTTGGATTGATTGTTAATTTCTCCGTGGCGGGATATTGCGCAAAAAACAAGAAGCTCGCCGCCGAATAGGGTCTGTTCCGTCGGTCAATATTAAAGATAGATGTCATAAAAAGGATGAGGCAAATGAACAAAACCAACGCTATGCGCCGCTTGGACAGCGCAAAGCTGAAATACAGAGTGCAAGAGTACGAGGTTAATGAAAGCGACCTCAGCGGGGAGCATGTAGCCCGCCAGATAGGCCAAAATCCGGCGTCGGTTTTCAAAACCCTTGTGGCAAGGGGAGAAAAGAGGGGAATCGTGGTGTTTTGTATTCCCGTGGACAAAGAGATAGACCTTAAAAAGGCGGCAAAGGTAATCGGCGACAAAAGGGTGGAAATGGTGCATGTAAAGGAGCTGCAGGGGCTTACGGGATATATCCGCGGAGGGTGCAGCCCCATAGGAATGAAGAAAAAATATCCCACATATTTTCACGCCACGGCGGAGAATTTTCCGGAAATAGCCGTAAGCGCGGGAGTGCGGGGAGCGCAGATAATTATGTCTCCCGCGGAGCTTATCGACTTTGTGGACGCCTTAGCCGCGGATTTATGTCAGGAGGGATAAAATGAGAACGCTGCTGGACAGATATATCGAAAACGACATTTTGTCCGAGGCTTTGGCCCGGATATTATCGTTCGCGGCGGAAATGCTGGTTGTATACGCGCTTTGGCGGATTTTGAAGGCCGCGATAGCCAAATACAGGCGAAAAAGCCATAATTCCCGCAGCGGAACCGTTGCCGGAATTATGGACAGTGTTTTGAAATACGGCAGTTATTTTTTCGTGACGGTTATGGCTTTGGAAACTCTGTTTAAAATAAATGTAATGTCCATCGTTGCGGCGGCGGGCGTCGCCGGCGTCGCCGTGGCCTTCGGCGCGCAGAGCATCGTAAAGGACGTTATAACAGGCTTCTTTGTTATATTCGAGGGCGAGTACAAGGTGGGGGATTTGGTGACCATCGACAGCTTTACCGGTACCGTGGAAAACATAACCCTCCGCTGCACGACTATAAAAAATTATATGGGGGACGTTTATATTGTCCCCAACGGCTCTGTGGAAAAGATAATCAACCACCAGCGCGACGGACGGTATCTTTCGTTGGAAGTGGAAATAGCCTATGAAAGCGATATCGACGCCGCAATGGAAATACTTAAAAGCTGCGGCGAAAAGGCCGAAAAAGAGCTGGCGGAGGTAATCGGGCCGCCTCAGGTTCTCGGAGTCGTGGCTTGGAAAGAAAGCGGCGTAAAGCTGCGCACGCTTATTCCATGCGTCCCCGGCGGACAGTTTGCCGCCGAAAGGGAAATGCTTAAAAGGGTTAAGGAAGCCTTTGATGAAAACGGAATTGAAATTCCATACAACAGACTGGTAGTAATACAACATACGAAGGAATGATAATATTGAAAACAGGCACACGTTCCGTTTTGGCAAGGCTGGCGCTGATTTCGGCCACGCTTATATGGGGAAGCAGCTTTTTTATGATGAAAAGCTCCTTGGACAGCATAGAGCCTTTTTATCTTCTCGCTATACGCTTCAGCATTGCGGCGGCGGTTTTGTCGCTGATATTTTTCCCTAAGTTTAAGCTTATGGACAAAGGATACATAAAGGGCGGCGTTGTTATGGGCGTGTTTTTGGCTATGGCATACGGCGTGCAGACTATGGGGCTTCGGTTTACCACTCCCGGCAAAAACGCCTTTCTTACGGCGGTATACTGCCTTATTGTACCCTTCCTTTACTGGGCGGTGGAGCGGAAAAAGCCCGACGGATACAACATAGCGGCGGCGGTAATCTGCCTTGTGGGCATCGGCTTTGTTTCCATAAATCCCTCCGACGGGGGCGGGGTAAACAAGGGCGACCTTCTTACTCTTTGCGGCGGCTTTATGTACGCCTGCCACATTATCGCCGTGAATAAGGCTTCAAAGGGGCGGGACATAACCGCTCTTACGATAATCCAGTTTGCTACGGCGGCGTGCGTCTTTTTGGCGGCCGGAGTTCTTTTCAATAAGGCTCCTCGCGGGTTGGAAACGGGAACTGCACTTACCCTTCTTTATTTGGGAATATTCAGCACGGCGGCGGCGCTGTTGCTTCAGGGCGTCGGGCAAAAATACACTCCGCCCTCTCAGGCGGCTCTCCTTCTCAGCTTGGAGGCCGTGTTCGGAGTTATGTTTTCGGTGATTTTTGCGGACGAAAGGCTTACGGTTCAGCTTGTTATCGGCTTTATACTTATCTTTTCGGCGGTTGTGATATCAGAGGTAAAGCCGGGGCATAAACCGAAGCCGGGAAAAGAGATGCCTTATGAACAATAGAAAAAAGGGAATATTCTGTATAATTTCGGCGGCGTTTTTCTTCGCGCTGATGAACACCTTCGTCCGCCTCGCGGGGGATTTGCCCAGCATCCAGAAAAGCCTGTTCAGAAATGTGGTGGCGGTGGTTTTCGCCGCCTGTATTCTGCTTAAAAGTCGGGAAAAATTCAGCTTCAACGTGAAAAATCTGCCGTACCTGCTTAGCAGGGCATTTTTCGGCACAATAGGGATTTTTTGCAATTTCTACGCCATAGATCATCTGCTTTTGTCGGATTCCTCCATGCTGAACAAGCTGTCGCCGTTTTTTGCGATAATATTTTCGTATTTTATACTGAAAGAAAAAATCCGCCCGATTCAGATGCTGGCAATAGGGGCGGCTCTTTTCGGCTGCGGGCTTATAGTTAAGCCCGGGACGGGTATGTTTGCGGGAAAGGCGAGCCTTATCGCCATATTGGGCGCGGCGGGAGCCGGAATGGCATACACGATGGTGAGAGCGCTGAGCAAAAGAGGGGAGAGAGGCGCGTTTATCGTATTCTTCTTTTCCGCCTTCAGTACCGTAGTGACCATACCCTTTGTTATTTTCCGCCATGAGCCTATGAGCCTTTACCAGACGGCGATGCTGCTGTGCGCCGGACTTTCCGCCTGCGGAGGCCAGTTCAGCGTTACCGCCGCCTACTCCAACGCTCCCGCAAGGGATATTTCGGTTTACGACTATACTCAGGTTTTGTTCGCGGCGGCTATGGGCTTTGCGCTGTTTAATCAGGTGCCGGATTTATACAGCGTCATCGGGTACGCGGTAATAATCGGCGTGGCGGTGCTTATGTTTGTAAAACGGGATAAGGAGTAAAGCGGCGCGGGCCGTAGCATGGAGGCTTTTTAGGAAAAAGTTTTAATGTTTTTTGTGAAAAATACTTGACATATCTTGAAAAAATTGATATAATACGAAATTGGTGCAGGGTAAAACCTGTATACAATTATATCGGAGGTGAAATCATGCCAACATTTAACCAGCTTGTCAGAAAGGGCAGAGAAACAAGCGTTGTTAAGTCAACAGCTCCCGCTCTTCAGAAGGGTCTTAACTCTTTGAAGAAGGCTCCCACTGATCAAAGCGCTCCCCAGAAGAGAGGCGTATGCACAAGCGTTAAGACTCAGACTCCCAAGAAGCCCAATTCCGCGCTTCGTAAGATTGCCAGAGTTCGCCTTTCCAACGGTATTGAGGTAACAAGCTATATTCCCGGCGAAGGTCATAACCTTCAGGAGCATAGCGTTGTTCTCATCAGAGGAGGAAGAGTTAAGGATTTGCCCGGTGTTCGTTATCACATCATTCGCGGTACCCTTGACGCGGCGGGCGTTGCGAAGAGAATGCAAAGCCGCAGCAAGTACGGCGCAAAGAAGCCCAAAAAGTGATTTTTCCCCGCAGAGAGCGGAAAAACCGGCTTTGCGAAGGCAAAGTCCAAATAGTGCGACTGCGGATTTATATATATTTGTTGTTGCACTGACGGCTCACAAGAGCCGAGTACCTGTGAATTCATAAAATTTTAATGAAGGAGGGAAGACAAGTGCCAAGAAGAGGTTTTGTTCCCAAACGTGACGTATTGCCCGATCCCGTATACAACGATAAGGTTGTAACCAGACTTATCAATAACATCATGCTTGACGGTAAGAAGGGCGTTGCCCAGAGAATCGTTTACGACGCATTTGATATCATCAAGGAAAAGACCGGTAAGGATCCCCTTGAGGTTTTCCGTCAAGCCATGGATAACATCATGCCCGTCCTTGAAGTTAAGGCGAGACGTGTGGGCGGCGCGACCTATCAGGTTCCAATGGAGGTTCGTCCCGAACGCCGTCAAACTCTCGGGCTCAGATGGCTCACAAACTACAGCCGTTCCCGCAATGAAAAAACAATGTGCGAACGTCTCGCGGGCGAGATTATCGACGCTACCAACAACATGGGCGGCGCGGTTAAGAAGCGCGAGGATACTCACAAGATGGCGGAGGCAAACAAGGCTTTTGCCCATTATCGCTGGTAGTTTTGCGTTTCTGCGCATAGCTTAAGCAGATTGAACCCAAAATAAATATTATCCAAAGGAAGGAGGATAATCATGCCAAGAGAATACAGCTTGGAAAAAACACGTAATATCGGCATCATGGCTCACATTGACGCCGGTAAGACGACGACCACCGAAAGAATTCTTTACTATACAGGTAAAACACATAAAATAGGTGAAACTCACGACGGTTCGGCTCAGATGGACTGGATGGCTCAGGAGCAGGAGAGAGGTATTACAATCACCTCCGCCGCTACAACGGCTTTTTGGAAAAACCACAGAATCAATATAATCGATACGCCCGGACACGTTGACTTCACCGTGGAAGTGCAGCGTTCCCTGCGTGTGCTTGACGGCTCCGTTACGGTGCTTTGCGCAAAGGGCGGCGTTGAGCCTCAGTCCGAAACCGTATGGAGACAGGCGGACAAGTACCACGTTCCGCGCATGGCCTATGTAAACAAGATGGACATTATGGGCGCAAACTTCTACAACGTTGTTCAGATGATGAAGGATCGTCTTAAGTGCAACGCCGTCCCCATTCAGCTTCCCATCGGCTCCGAGGATACCTTTAAGGGGATAATCGACCTTGTTGAGATGCAGGCTTACGTATATTATGACGACATGGGGAATGATATCCGCAGGGAGGAGATTCCCGAGGATATGAAGGAACAGGCGCAGAAATATCATGAAGAAATGGTTGAGCATGTTGCCGAACAGGACGAAGATCTTATGATGAAGTATCTGGAAGGCGAAGAACTGACCATTGACGAAATCAAGAGCTGCATCCGTAAGAGCACAATCGCTAACCATATGGTGCCCGTAACTTGCGGCACATCCTACAGAAACAAGGGTGTTCAGAAGCTTTTGGACGCTATAGTCGACTATATGCCTTCTCCTCTTGACGTTCCTCATATCAAGGGTATCAACCCCGAAACAGAGGAAGAGGAGGAGCGTCCCTCCAGTGATGAAGAGCCCTTCAGCGCCCTTGCCTTCAAGATAATGACAGACCCCTTTGTGGGAAAACTGGCATTCTTCAGAGTATATTCCGGTACGGTAGAAACGGGCTCTTATGTTCTTAACAGCTCCAAGGGCCAGAAAGAGCGTATGGGCCGTATCCTCCAGATGCACGCCAACAAGCGCGAGGATCTGGATAAGGTATACAGCGGCGACATCGCTGCGGCGGTTGGTCTTAAAAGCACAGGCACGGGCGACACGCTCTGTGACGAAAAGGCTCCCATTATTCTTGAAAAAATGGAATTTCCCGACCCTGTTATCAGCGTCGCTATCGAGCCTAAGACCAAGGCCGGTCAGGAAAAGATGGGCATAGCTCTCGCAAAGCTTGCGGAAGAAGACCCCACCTTCAAGACCTACACCGACCAAGAAACCGGCCAGACTATTATTTCCGGCATGGGCGAGCTGCATCTTGAAATTATCGTTGACCGTCTGCTTCGCGAATTTAAGGTTGAAGCTAACGTAGGCAAGCCTCAGGTTTCCTACCGTGAGACAATTCAGAAATCCGTCAAAATCGAGCATAAGTATGCCCGTCAGAGCGGCGGTAAGGGTCAGTACGGCCATGTATTTATCGAAATCGAACCCCTTGAACCCGGTAAGGGATACGAATTTGTCAACAAAATTGTGGGCGGTGCTATTCCCAAGGAATATATCCCCGCGGTTGACGCGG
This sequence comes from uncultured Oscillospiraceae bacterium, assembly GCA_964551215.1. Lineage (GTDB taxonomy): Bacteria > Bacillota > Clostridia > UMGS1883 > UMGS1883 > JAFLUQ01. The sequence goes on from CAZKBV010000068.1 coordinate 7,346, forward strand.
GTATTCAGGGCGCTATGCAGTCCGGCGTGCTTGCGGGCTACAATGTTGTTGACGTTCGCGTAACGCTGTTCGACGGCTCATACCATGAGGTTGACTCTTCCGAAATGGCGTTCAAAATTGCCGGTTCAATGGCGTTTAAGGAAGGCTGCCGCAAAGCTGACCCCATCCTTAAGGAACCCATTACCAAGGTTGACGTTACCGTCCCAGAGGAATACATGGGCGACGTTATAGGCGATTTGTCTTCCCGCAGAGGACGTATCTTAGGTATGGACGACGTAAACGGAACAAAGCAGATAAGCGCTTTTGTTCCCCTCAGCGAAATGTTCGGCTACGCAACGGATTTGCGCAGCAAGACTCAGGGGCGCGGAGCTTATACCATGACTCCCGACCACTACGAGGCTGTTCCCAAAAACATTATGGATGAAATTATCAGCGCGAGAGCAAAGAAAGACTGATAAAACGTTTCACCCGTTTACAGATTATTTTCAATATTTGTAAAAAAAGTATTGATTTTTCTGTGATTTTAAAGTATAATATTAATTAACAAGTTTAAATCAATTAACAAAATCAAACATTAAAGGAGGCAATTTACAATGGCTAAGGAAAAATTTGAAAGAAGCAAGCCGCACGTAAACATTGGAACGATCGGTCACGTTGACCATGGTAAGACAACTCTTACAGCCGCAATCACAAAGGTTCTCGGTATGAAGGGCCAGGCTAAATACACTGCCTACGACCAGATTGATAAGGCTCCCGAAGAAAAAGCGCGTGGAATCACAATCTCCACCGCCCATGTTGAGTACGAAACAGACAAGCGTCACTACGCTCACGTTGACTGCCCCGGTCACGCCGACTATGTTAAGAACATGATTACCGGCGCTGCGCAGATGGACGGCGCTA
>CAZKBV010000069.1:0-5429 GCA_964551215.1 uncultured Oscillospiraceae bacterium
GTAGGTTATATTATTTGAAACGAAAAGGGGCCGAAGCTTATTTATGCGTTGGGGCAAAGCCAAACCCCAAAAAAGCGGCCGGAACGTAATTGCTACCGAAGGAGGGGGGATTTTATGACCTTTAAGCCCGTAAAGTTTGTGCATAGCGGAGATATCCACCTCGGCTCCGCTTTCTCGGTCTTTGATGAGGTTCGCCGTAGCGCGCTGAAAAAGTCTCTCCGCCGGGCCATAGCGGAAATGGCGGATTACTGCGAAAAAAATTCCGTCGATATACTTCTTCTTCCGGGGGATATTTTTGACAGCTCGAATCCTCGGAGGGAGGATATAAATTTTTTCCGCTCCGTTATATCGAGTCTCAGCCGCACAAAAGTCTTTGCCGCCCTCGGAAACCACGATTTCGGCTGCGGCGATATTCTGCGCTCGGCCGGAGCGTATGTGTTTTCCGAGGAAGGAGAAAAAATATATCTGCCGGAGCTGAATATATACGTTACGGGAAGGAGCTTTTCGGCCCAATATGAGCCGCTGCCGCTGACGGAAGGTATGTCCGCCGGTGAGGACGCTCCGGATATACTTTGTATCCACGGGGATCCGGACGGACGGGATTATAACCCGATTCCCCGAAGGGATTTGGCTAAGGCGGGCTTTTGCTACGCCGCCTTGGGGCATAATCACGGCTTTTCGGAGGAAAGGCTCGGCGGCTTAACGGTGTGTCAAAGCGGCTGCCTGATGGGAAGGGGCTTTGACGAAACAGGGAAAAAGGGCTTCGTCAGCGGCAGCGTTGACCAAAACGGCGGAGTTTCAATTAAGCTTATACCTTCCTCCGCCCCGCGTTTTGAGGAAATAACCGTAAACGCAACGGATTATTCGGACGATTCGGAGATGCTGAAACGGATTGAGAGCGAATTGTCCCCCGACGGCGCGTACAGAATAAGGCTGAAGGGCTGCGAATTGCCGAAGGAATATGTACAGTCCGGACTGGAAAAATCCGTATTCTACTGTCAGGTCATATCTGACGGAGAGGAAGCTCCCCGGGGGCCTTTATACGAGCTGCTTGCCGACGAGCTTAAAGATTCCCCCGAGGCTCTAAGCTACGCTTTAAAGGCTCTTGCCGGAAGGGACGAGGAAATATGAAAATCACACATCTCAACATAATTTCCTTCGGCAGGCTGAAAAATTACGCTCTTGACCTAACGGATCGCAATTTTATCTACGGCGGAAACGAAAGCGGAAAGTCCACCTTGGCGGCCTTCATCGGCTTTATGCTTCTGGGAAGCTCCCCGAAGGCAAAAAAATACCTTCCTTGGGACGGCGGCTTTATGGAAGGCACGATGGAATTTTCCGCAAACGGAAGCTCCTACAGCGTATATCGACGGGCGGGAGCCTTTGCCAGAGACGGACGGACGGAAATAATATGCGCCGATACGGGGCAAAGGCTTAAGGAAATGCCCTTTAAAACAGAAACCGGAGTTTTTGCCTCCACCGCCTTTGCGGCCCAGCAGTCGTCTGTGTTCTCCGACGGGAAGGACCTTGGTCGAGCTATGAGAGAGGCCGTCTTTGGAAATGAAGAAGAAATAGAACAGGCGGTAAAAATATTGGGCGAAAAGCGGCGGCAGATATCAAATCCCCGCGGAAAGCGCAAGGGGGAGCTGGATATTGAACTGGAAAACCTGAGCCGCCTTTCGGAAATGAAAAGAATGTCCGAGGAAAAGGCGTCTCGTATTCCGGAAATAAGCCGTGAGCTTGAAATGGCCGAAGCGGAATACGATGAGGCGGCGGCAGATCTTGCCGACGGAGAAACGGATATGTCAGCGGCGGAGGAGCTTTTAAGGCAGGAGGCCTTTTCGGAATTAAACAAAAAGAAAATGCTGGAAGAAAAAATATCCGGCTTAAAGGACAACCTCAAGCAGGGGGAAAAGACGCTTAAAGGCGGCAAAACGGCGGTTGCCGCTCTTGCGGCGAGCATTGTTGTCGGGCTGCTTTCCGCCGCGGGAATTTTGGCCGGAGCTAACCTTCAAAGGAATGTTCTTTCGGTTTTGAGCGCGGGGCTTTTTGCCCTCTGTGCCGTAACGGCAGCTTTGGCCGCGCAGTATAGGAGCCGCGTCCGCCGCGTGAGAGAAACGCGGAACGGTCTTGAACAGGAGCTTAAAGCCGCGCAAGCGGATATCGCGGCGCAAGAAGCTCGATACATCGGCTGCTGTGAACGGCTGAAGGAACTGCAAAGCGAAAACAGCGCCCGAATTTGTGCCGCCGAAGGGAAAAAACAGCGGCTTTCCCGAGCGGGCGAGAGGGTTTACAGCCTTAAAGCGGAGCTTTCCGCCGCCTACGAGGAAGCTCCCGACGCTTATGACGCCCAAATTGCCGCGTCCAAAGAAAAATGCGGCTTGCTCAGAAAAAAGTCGGAAAGTCTTCAGCAAGCCGAGGACGGCATCCGCGCCGCCGTAAGCAGACTCAGCGGGGAATGGCTGCCCCGTCTTTCGGAGGCGGTATCAAAAAACATCTCTTTTTTTGCCGAAAGGGATATTCACGCAATAATAGATGAAAATATGAACATACAGCTTTCGGAACCGTCGCCTCACGGCTTTTCCTTGTACAGCGGCGGTATGCAGGATCAGCTTTACCTTGCTCTAAGGCTTGCCGCTTCGGAAATAATATTCAAGGATGAGGCTCCGCCTTTGATTTTAGATGACCCGTTTTCTCAATATGATTCCGAAAGAACGAAAAAAGCAATTGACATTTTGTTGAATTTGCCGAATAAAAATCAAATAATAATTTTCTCCTGCAAAAAATCACCTGTTTTTAATAATAAAGAATTTAACATATTGACAATGAGGTGACTTTTGGGGTATAATAAAATTATGAATGAGGAATTAGGCGGTTTTTAATTAATTCCTTATTCCTTACAAAATAAGTCGGAGGGATAAATATGGCCGGGATTTTTGAAAACGAATATGGTAGCATTACCGTAAGCGACAGCGTTATTTCAGCCATTGCCGGAAGCGTGGCGACAAAATGCTACGGCGTTGTGGGCATGGCGTTTAAAAACACAAAGGACGGAATAGTTAATCTTCTTAAGGCGGGCAACATAAGCAAGGGTATTCAGGTAAAATTTGACGAAAACAACGCTTTGAATATTGATATGCATATTATAGTTCAGTACGGCGTTAATATCAACGCCATCTGCGAAAGTATAATGCACAATGTAAAGTATCAGATATCCACAATAACCGGTCTTGAAGTCGGCAACATAAACGTATTTGTGGAAAGCGTAAGAGTAGCCGCGGACTGAGGAGGAGAAAAAGCATGATTAACGTAATTAATGCGGCTCTCTTTAGAAATATGGTGCTTTCCGCCGCAAACAAGCTCAGCGAAAACAAAGACAAAATCGACGCCCTCAACGTGTTCCCCGTGCCTGACGGCGATACGGGAACAAATATGGGGCTTACATTTATGAACGCCGCCAAGGAAATAGAAAATAGCGAATACGCCTCCGTCTCGGACGCGGCGGCGGCTGTTGCCAAGGCCACCTTAAGAGGCGCAAGAGGAAATTCCGGCGTTATACTTTCCCAGATATTCCGTGGGATAAGCAAGGGCCTTAAAGGAATGGAAACGGCGGATGTCCAATCAATGGCGGCGGCGCTCCAAGCGGGCAGCGACACTGCCTACAGCGCGGTTATGAAGCCCACCGAGGGAACAATTCTAACGGTTGTGCGCAAGTGCGCGGCGGCGGCGGAGGATTATTCCGGAGAGGACATTGAGGAGCTTTTCGCTCTGGTAATCAAAAAGGGAAACCGCGCCCTCGAAAAAACAACACAAATGCTCCCCCAGCTTCAGCAGGCCGGAGTTGTGGACGCCGGCGGTCAGGGGCTTATGTTCGTGCTTCAGGGCTTTGCCGAGGCTCTGGATGGCCGCGAGGTAAAGCTTAAGGCCATGGGGCAGAAAGCAAAGGCTCCGGCGGATGCTCCCAAGCAGAGCGTCAAAGCCGAGGATATAAAGTACACCTACTGCACCGAGTTTATTATTAACAAAAGCAACCCTTCCGACAGCCCCGATAAGCTGAGAAGCGCCATTGAGGGCAAAGGGGACTGTATGCTTATAATTGATGAGGAGGAGATAGTAAAGGTACATATCCACACGAACAATCCGGGATATGTGCTTGAACAGGCCGTGCTTTTGGGCGAAATGGTAAATATAAAAATAGACAATATGAAGCGTCAGCACAGCAATCTTACCGGCGGCGCGGCGGAAGAGGAAAAGACCTCCCCTCCGGAAGAAAAGGAAGCCGCCGAAAAGCCTGCCGAGCCGGAAAAGGAGCTGGCCGTAATTGCCGTCGCCGCCGGCGAGGGTCTTGCTCAGACCTTTAGGGATATGGGCGTGGACGCCGTCATAGAAGGGGGACAAACCATGAATCCCTCTACCGAGGATATCCTTGCCGCCGCCGAAAAAGCAAACGCAAAAAATATAATTGTGCTTCCAAACAATAAAAATATAATTCTTTCCGCCGAACAGGCTCAGTATCTTACACAGCGGAAAATTTTCGTGGTTCCTTCCCGTTCGGTTCCCGAGGGAATAGCCGCCATGATGGCCTTCAATCCGTCGGCTTCTCCCGAAGAATTGTTTGAGCTTATGAAGGAGGGAATAAAAACCGTTAAAAGCGGAAGCGTTACCTTTGCGGTACGCGATACGAGCATTGACGGCATGGATATTGCCAAGGGCAATTATCTGGGTATTTCCTCCGGCAAAATTCTTTCCGTTGGCGAGGACATGAACAAAACGGCGCAGGGCGTTGCGGACGCCTTGACCGATGATGACAGCGCGGTTATTTCCGTGTATTTCGGCTCGGACGTTACTGAGGAACAAGCCAAAGAGCTGGGCGAAGCCCTTGAAGAAAAGTACCCCGATACAGACGTTTTGATATATAACGGCGGGCAGCCTGTATACTATTATATTATTTCGGTGGAATAAGAGACTGAAAAATTACGGGGCAGTTTTTTAACGGCCTAAGGCCGCGGCGACATAAGCTTATTTCGCCGCGGCCCGCTTTAACAACCTATTTGGAGGATTTGGCATGAAAAAGTCTATATTCAGCTATGCCGTTACGGTTATTTTAACGGCGGCTTTGGCTTTATGGCCCAAGGTTTTCCCAATAACGGGAAACGAAATGAGTTACGCCGTTATCAGCTACATAATCATATTTCCTTCGATTTCTCTCATTTGCGGCGTGCTGGCCGGAACGGACGGAGCCGGTTACGGGCTTATCGGCACTTTTCTTACTGCCGCAGGAAGCCTTATTATGCCGTATGTGGCTTTCGGAGCCACGGATCGGGAATATCTTCTGCTTCCGGTAGTCGGCTCGGTTTTTGGAATACTTATAGGGTGCGAAATCAAAAGGATACTTGCCCGAAAAAAATCGGATGGTGAAAAATAAGATG
>CAZKBV010000069.1:5529-8038 GCA_964551215.1 uncultured Oscillospiraceae bacterium
GGAAGCGGCGACTCTGATTCAAAGGGGCAGCTTTGCTTGCGCCGCGCTGTATGTGATTTTGAGCCTTTTCGGCTGCATAGGCGGAGTATACTTAGGGGGACTGACGGCAAAATGAAACAATTACCGCTCCGGGGAGTTTAATTATGGACAAAAAGCTTACCGCCCCCATTTCCGTGCTCAACGGAGTGGGCGAGGCCACCGCGGAAAAATTCAAAAAGCTTATGGTCGGCACAGTTTGGGACTTGCTGACTTTTTTTCCCATGCGGCTGGAGGACAGGCGCACAACAAAAAAAATCGCCGACCTACGTGACGGGGAAACAGTATGTATAACCGCCTGCGTTTTCACTCCCGTAACGGAGCGCCCCGCCAGAAGCGGCTTGACGGTCACCCGTGCCACGCTTCGAGATGACAGCGGATTTCTGCCTGTGACGTTTTTTAATAATCGGTTTATCAAAAAAATGCTCGTACAGGGGCAAAGCTACACCTTTTACGGGAAAATTTCCGCCGCTTCCGGCAGACTGGAGATGATAACTCCGGAATTTGAGCCGGTGGGGAAGGAGCAGTTTAACAAAACCGTGGTACCCGTATACCACACAACCGCCGGTCTGAGCCAAAAGCTGATACGTAAGGCTGTGCTTTCCGCGCTGGAATTTTCTCGGGGGCTTATTCCCGAAACTCTGCCCCGTTCCCTTTGCGCGGACTATAAGCTGTGTTCCCTGCCCTACGCCATAAGCTCCATTCACTATCCCAAAGACCCCGAAAGCGCCGAAATTGCCCGCCGACGGCTTGTGTTCGAGGAATTTTTTATTTTGCAGACGGCGCTTAGAAGCCGCAAGCTGAAAAATAAAAAATCCGCCTCCCATATTTTTAAGGATACGGACTATTCCGGCTTTACCGATCTTTTGCCCTACGCCCTTACGGGGGCGCAGAAAAGGGTGCTTGCGGAAATTTCCGCCGACCTTTCCTCCGGCGTTCCAATGAGCCGCCTTGTACAAGGCGACGTTGGCTGCGGAAAGACCGCCGTCGCCGCCGCCGCAATGTATCTGGCCGTGAAAAACGGGTGTCAGGCCGCCCTAATGGCTCCCACAGAAATCCTTGCGGCTCAGCATTACGCTTCTCTAAATGAAAAATTTGAGCGGCTGGGAGTGCGCACGGCTTTGCTCACGGGCAGTACGGCGAAAAAAACCAAGGACGAAATAAAGACCCGTCTCGCTTCGGGGGAGATAGATGTGCTTTTCGGCACTCACGCCATAATCCAAACGGACGTGGAATTTAAAAATCTGGCTCTTGCCGTCACCGACGAACAGCACCGCTTCGGCGTGCGTCAAAGGGGCAGTCTTTCGGCCAAGGGCCGCAGTCCGCACATTTTGGCGATGACGGCTACGCCAATACCCCGTTCGCTGTCCCTTGTAATGTACGGGGATATGGATGTTTCCGTAATAGACGAGCTTCCTCCCGGGAGGCAGAAAATCGATACCTTTTGCGTTGATGAGAGCATGAGGGAACGCATATACCGCTTCATAGGCCGCGAAATATCCGCCGGACGGCAGGCATACGTGGTGTGTCCGGCCATCGAGGACGATCCGGCGGGGAGTCTTAAAAACGTACGCGAATGTGCCGAAAGGCTGAAAAAAGCCCTTCCGGAAATAAGAACCGAAATCCTTCACGGGAAAATGAAGCCGTCGGAAAAGGATGAAATTATGAAAGCCTTTGCCGAAAATAAAATTTCCGTCCTTGTTTCGACAACGGTTATCGAGGTTGGGGTAAATGTGCCGAACGCCACCCTTATGGTGGTTGAAAGCGCCGAAGCCTTCGGCCTGAGCCAGCTTCACCAGCTTCGCGGACGAGTGGGACGGGGAAAAAGCAAAAGCTATTGCGTGCTGTTTTTAGGCAATGTGTCCGATGCCGTCGTTCAGCGAATGAAAATCATGGTTGAAAGTAACGACGGACTACGGATAGCGGAAAAGGATTTAAGTCTGAGAGGTCCGGGAGAAATTTTCGGCGACCGCCAGCACGGCCTTCCCCAACTTAAAATCGCCAGTCTGGCGGACGATATGGAGGTTTTGAAGGAAAGCGGCAAGGCCGCGGAAGAAGCGCTCGCAAACGATCCCTTTCTTGAAAAAGAGGAAAATTTTTATCTCAGAAGAAGAATTGAGGAATTTTTCAGAGACAAAAAGGATTTCATGGCATGAATTGTCTGATTATAAAAACTGTTTCTGCGTAAAATAAGCTTGTACCCGAAAGGGACGTTTATTAAAAACATTGATATTAAAAGGAGAACAAAATAAAAATGAGCAGAAACAACAAAACAATGGTACCCGAAGCGAAGCAGGCTATGGATAAGTTCAAGATGGAGGCCGCCGGCGAGGTTGGCGTAAACCTTCAGCAGGGCTATAACGGCGACCTTACAAGCCGTGAAGCGGGCAGCGTGGGCGGTCAGATGGTTAAGAACATGATCCGTTCCTATGAGCAGTCTCTCGCAAACAGCTCCGCGAAGTAAGCTTTATTA
>CAZKBV010000070.1:0-7978 GCA_964551215.1 uncultured Oscillospiraceae bacterium
ATGGTATAATAAACGCATGGGATGCGTTTATTATAGGATTTTACGCTTAGCGTTTTTACACGCCGCAAAGCTTAATATGAGGCGGACAGCTATAACCGTACCAAGGAGAATAAAAATGCAGGACAAAATTCGCAATTTCAGTATAATCGCTCATATAGACCACGGAAAAAGCACCCTTGCGGACAGGCTTCTGGAGCTGACGGGAGTGGTGGAAAGCCGTGAAATGGAGGATCAGCTTCTGGACAACATGGAACTGGAAAGGGAGAGAGGAATTACCATAAAGGCTCGCGCCGTGCGCCTTAACTACAAGGCCAAGGACGGGGAGACATATATACTTAACCTTATCGACACTCCGGGCCACGTGGATTTTAACTACGAGGTTTCCCGTTCTTTGGCGGCGTGCGAGGGCGCGCTGCTGGTGGTGGACGCGGCTCAGGGCATTGAGGCCCAGACTCTGGCGAACACATACCTTGCGTTGGATCATAACCTTGAAATACTTCCCGTTATAAATAAAATAGACCTCCCCAGCGCGCGCCCCGAGGCCGTTGCGAAGGAAATAGAGGACGTTATAGGAATTCCCGCCATGGACGCTCCCAGAATAAGCGCAAAAAGCGGACTTAACGTGGAAGAAATTCCCGAGTATATTATAAAAAATATTCCCGCGCCCCAAGGGGATAGCAATGCTCCTTTGAGGGCTTTGATTTTTGATTCCTACTATGATTCCTATAAGGGCGTAATAGTGTACGTGCGAGTGAAGGAAGGAACTGTCCGCCCGGGCATGAGAATACGTTTTATGGCTACCGGCGGGGAATTTGACGTTGTGGAGACAGGCTATCTTCTGCCCAACGGCACTGTACCGGCAAAGGAACTCAGCGCCGGAGAGGTTGGCTACATTGCCGCCAGCATAAAAACCGTCCGCGACACTCATGTTGGCGACACCGTCACCGACGCGTTAAGGCCCGCAAAGGAGCCTTTGGAGGGGTACCGAAAGGTAAATCCCATGGTGTTCTGCGGAATTTATCCGGCGGACGGAGCAAAGTATAACGACCTTCGTGACGCTCTGGAAAAGCTCCAGCTTAACGACGCGTCGCTGTCCTTTGAAGCCGAAACTTCGGTAGCCTTGGGCTTCGGCTTCCGCTGCGGATTTTTGGGACTGCTCCACCTTGAAATAATTCAAGAGCGCCTTGAAAGGGAATTCAATCTTGACCTTGTTACCACCGCTCCCAGCGTTGTGTACAGAGTTATAAAAACCAACGGGGAGGAGCTTTTCATCTCCAACCCCACCAATCTGCCCTCCCCGGGAGAAATAGACTATATGGAGGAGCCTGTCGTTACGGCTCATATTTACGTGCCGAAGGATTACGTAGGAGCGATTATGGAGCTTTGTCAGGAGCGCCGGGGCGTTTACAAGGATATGACGTACATTGACGCGGACAGGGCCGATCTCCATTACGAGCTGCCTCTGAACGAAATAATTTACGATTTTTTCGACGCCCTTAAAAGCCGCAGCCGCGGCTACGCCTCCTTTGACTATGAATTTTTGGGGTACGTAAAGAGCGACCTCGTAAAGCTGGATATCCTTCTCAACGGAGATATGGTGGACGCTCTCAGCTTTATTGTCCATTCCTCAAAGAGCTACGCCAGAGGCCGCAAAATCGCGGAAAAGCTCAAAGAAGCGATTCCCCGCCAGCTTTTTGAAATTCCCATACAGGCGGCTATCGGGGGCAAGGTAATCGCCCGTGAAACCGTAAAGGCCATGCGTAAGGACGTGCTTGCCAAGTGCTACGGCGGCGATATAACCCGTAAGAAAAAGCTGCTGGAAAAGCAAAAGGAAGGCAAAAAGCGTATGCGTCAGGTGGGCAGTGTGGAGCTTCCCCAGGAGGCCTTTATGTCGGTGCTGAAGCTGGATGAGTAAGGGGCTTTATGTTCACGTTCCCTTCTGCGTTAGAAAATGCCTGTACTGCGACTTTTATTCTCAGACGGATTTCAGCCTTGGGGCGGAATACGTAGATTCGGTGCTTAAGGAGTTGGAAAAATACAAAGGCGAGTCTTTCGACACGGTGTTTGTGGGGGGCGGAACTCCCACCTCTCTGGGCGGGGAGCTTGTGCGGCTGTGCGAAGCCCTTCCGAAGGCGGAGGAATTTACCGTGGAGGCCAATCCCGGAACTGTGGATTTTGAGCTGCTGAAGGCTCTTAAGGCCGCCGGAGCAAACCGTTTAAGCATAGGCGTTCAGAGCTTTAACGACTCTGAGCTTAAGGCTTTGGGACGGATTCATACCGCGGCGCAGGCGGAGGATGCCTTTCTTGCCGCAAGGCGGGCGGGCTTTCGCAATATCAGCGTGGATCTTATGCTCTCCACCCCCGGACAGAGCCTTGCAAGCGTAAAGCACAGCCTTGAAAGGGTGAGAGAGCTTTCTCCCGACCATGTCAGCGCGTATTCCCTGATAATAGAGGAAGGCACGCCCTTTTACGATATGGAGCTTGACCTTCCCAATGAAGATGAGGAACGGGAAATATATTGGTACGTATGTGAATTTTTAAATAAAATCGGACTTAAACAGTACGAAATATCCAACTTTGCCCTGCCGGAAAGGGAGAGCCGTCACAATTTAAAGTATTGGAGCGGCGGAGAATACATCGGCATCGGAGCGGCGGCGGCTTCCTATAACGGCGGCTTCCGTTACAGGAACGGGGCTGATTTGAAAAAATATCTGCACGGGGAAGGCATGGGGCTTGACCGTGAGAAAATTACCCCAAAGGAACGTCTCGGGGAAAAATTCTGGCTGGGACTCAGAAAAACCGCCGGAGTGGAATATTTCGGGGAATTTCCCGAAGCGGTGGAAAAGCTTGTGAAAGAAGGCCTTCTGGAACATTCGGGAAAAACCCTCCGTCTCACCAAGCGGGGAACGGATTTGGCAAATTTGGTATTTATGGAATTTGTGTGATAAAAAGAGGTGACGGGCAGTGGCGGTTAAGCAGTCCTGCAAGGACGCGGCGGTAAAGCTGATTGCCGTAAAGGACAGAACAGAAAAGGAGCTTTCCCAAAGGCTGGCGGAAAAGGGCTACGACGAAAGGGAAATAGCCGAAGCTATGGCCTTTGCCGCGGAGTACGGATATACAGACGACCGTGCCTATGCCCGAAAGTACATCCGCGAAGGAGTAAACCTGAAAAACTACGGCTTCAGCCGCATACGAGCGGAGCTGCTGAAAAAGGGCGTGGACAGGTATGTTGTGGAGGAAGAAATAGATTCCGCCCGCGAAAGCGCGGACGAAGCCCCAAGGGAAAGGATACTTGGGGCAATGGAGCGGCGTTTTGCGGGGGCGGATTTGAGCAATCCCAAGGAGAGAAACCGCATATTCGGGTATTTTGCCCGCAGGGGCTTTTCGCCCAATGAAATTTGGGGGGCAATAAACAAAAAAAGCTCCTTTGAAGATGTCAGCTCGGAGGAATTTGAATGAAAATAGGCTTTGTTTCCCTTGGATGCAACAAAAATCTGGTGGATACGGAAAACATGATAGGCATTATGGCCGAACGGGGCTATGAAATAGTGTCGGATCCGGAGAAGGCCGATGCAATTGTGGTAAACACCTGCGGCTTTATCGACAGCGCCAAGGAGGAATCCATAAACACAATACTGGAAATGGCGAAATATAAAAAGAAAAACTGCCGTCTGCTTGTGGCGGCCGGATGTATGGCTCAGCGTTACGCGGAGGATATACGTCGGGAGCTGCCGGAGGTGGACGTTATAATCGGCACAACGGTGTTCGATAAAATTGCCGATGCCATTGAGGAGGGCTTAAAGGGCCGGAGGGAAAGTCTTATCGGCTCCATCGACGGGGAAGTTTCGGAAAATATGCCCCGCGTGCGTACCACGCCTCGGTATACGGCCTACCTTAAAATAGCGGAAGGGTGCAGCAACCGCTGTACCTACTGCGCCATTCCCAACATAAGGGGACGCTACCGAAGCCGCCGCGCGGAGGATATCCTCGCCGAAGCCGAAGCCCTTGCGTCGGACGGCGTTAAGGAGCTTATCGTTGTCGCTCAGGACACAACCCGCTACGGAGAGGAACTGTACGGCAAAAAAATGCTGCCCTTTCTTTTGCGCGAGCTTTGCAAAATTACGGGCGTGGAGTGGGTGAGAGTGCATTATTCTTATCCGGAAGCGGTGAACGAGGAGCTTATAGAGACAATTAAAGCCGAGCCTAAAATTGTGAAATATTTGGATATTCCGGCTCAACACGGGGACGACGAGGTGCTTAAACGCATGGGGCGCCATACAAGCCGAAGCCGAATGCTTTCCCTTGTGAGGCGGCTTAGGGAGGAAATTCCCTCAATTACCCTGCGCACCAGCCTTATTGCCGGTTTCCCCGGAGAGACAAAGGAGCAGTTTAACAATCTTCTTTCCTTTATGGAGGAAGCGGAATTTGACCGCGTGGGCGTTTTTGCCTATTCCAGGGAGGAAGGCACTCCGGCGGCAAGGCTGAAGGGTCAGCTTTCCGACGAGGAAAAACAGCTCCGCCGCCGCGCCGCTATGGAAAAAGCGAAGGAAATCTCCCTCCGGCTTAACAAAAAGCGAATCGGCAAAACGGTGCGGGTTTTGGTGGAGGGCTTTGAGGGCAATCTCTATTTTGGCCGAAGCGGCGCAGAGAGCATAGAGGTTGACCCGAAAATATATTTCGGCTCAAACGACGAGCTTTCCGCCGGAAGCTTTATAGACGTAGAAATCGTTGACGCCGACGATTACGATTTGTACGGCAGACAGGTTTAATAAACCGCAAACATATTAAGGAGGGAAAATCGTGAATTTACCAAACAAGCTTACAATGTTGAGAATTATTCTTGTGCCGGTCACTATGGCTCTTATGCTGACGGAGCATCCCATCTGGGCGGGAATAGTCTTTGCCGCAGCAAGCGTTACGGATTTTTTTGACGGCTACATAGCGAGGAAATACGGCCTTGTTTCCTCCTTTGGCAAAATTATGGATCCTCTTGCCGATAAAATTTTGGTGTTCGGCGCGCTTTTGTGCTTTATTCAGAACGGCGTGATAAATGTTTGGCCCGTGGTAATTATCCTTGCCAGGGAGCTTTTTGTCACATCCATGAGGGTGGTGGCTGTTGACAAGGGAAAGGTAATTGCCGCTTCTTGGTGGGGGAAAATAAAGACGAACGTACAGATATTTGCGGTTTTGTTTTCCATTTTATTTGCGGAAAAGCTCCCCGTCGTATGCGAAGCGGTTCTTTGGGCGGCGGCGGCGTTTACGTTGGCGAGCTGGGTCGCGTATATAGTTGAGAATATAGACGTTTTTAAGGACTAAACGGAGGAAAATCAAATGAAAAAGATTGTTGCGGTCATGGTTTTTGCCGTATTGCTCCTGATCTTTGGAGCCTGTAAAAACGGAAAAACAAAGCCCGTAAGCGGCGCAAAGGTTAAAACCGAAGGCGCGGACACGTCGGCCTCTTCCGAAGAACAGAACGAACAAAACGAAAAGAGCGGCTTCAAAATAGGGGTTGTTTATCCGGGAGATCCGTCTGACGAAAGCGGCTGCAGCTATACCCATGAGAGGGGAATAACGTCGATGACGGAGGCGTTAGGCTTGGGTGAAGGCTCCGTCATTAGGAAAATCAATGTTGACGAAAATGACGCCGACGCGGTTGAAGCAAGCGTCAGAGAGTGCGTAAGCGAAGGCTGCGGAATAATTTTTGCCGTCAGCTCAGACTATGCCCCTGTGACGAAAGCCCTCGCGAAGGAATTTCCGGAGGTTTATTTTTGCAATGTCGGCGTATACGAAACCGGCACGGAAAATTTTGCCGGATATTACGGAAGAATATATCAGGCTCAATACCTCAGCGGCATTGCCGCCGGTATGAAAACCCAAAGCGGCCTTATAGGCTATGTGGCGGCGAAGGGGCTTGAAAACAGCGCCGTCACCTGCGGAATTGACGCCTTTGCCATGGGCGTTGAAAGGGTGAACACTGAGGCGAAGGTTTATTTAAAGGTCACCGAAAGCCCGACGGACGGGGAGCTTGCCCGCGCGGCGGCGCAAGAGCTTATGGATATGGGCTGTGATGTTATTGCCCAACAAGTGGAATCTCTCGCGCCTTTGCTTGCGGCGGAGGAAAGAGGAGTGTGGGGCTGCGGATACGGCAGCGATATGGCCGATTATGCTCCCGAAGCCTTTCTTGCGTCTCCCGTCTGGAACTGGGGAATTTATTATACGCGCACGGTAAAGGCCGTCCTTGAGGGAAAGTGGGATTCCGCGCCCTATTATGCCGGATTGGACAATGGTATCGTCTGCCTGTCGCCCCTTTCCAAAAACTGCGCCGACGGCACAAAGGAAGCCGTAAATGAGGCCGAAAACGAAATTCTCGGCGGGAAGGACGTTTTCACCGGAGCCATGACCCAAGGCCCGATAACGGATAACGCCGGAAACGTAATTTGTCCGGCGGAGGGCGCGCTGGAGGATACCGCCATAATCGGCGGCATAAACTGGTATTACAGAAATATTATTGCTGTGGAATAAAAAACAAAAAGAGCCGCAAAGACAGCGAAGAAGGTTCTGCGCTGTCTTTGCGGCTTTGTTTATCGAAGTATTTTTATCAGTTCCCTTGCGGCGGCGTCCCCCGCGATGCCGTTAGGGTGGGCGTCGTCCGGAGAGGACATATATTCCGGACGGACTCTTCCGCCGCTCAGCTCCAGAATTTTGCCGAAGTCAAAGGTTTTTTCGGTTATTTCACCGCTTAGAACAGCCCGATTTACCTTTTGGCGCTGTTCCTCATCCCAAGGCTCCATATTAAAGGGAGGTACGGTAAAAAGTATTATTTCCACGTTCGGATTATGCTCCTTCAGCAGCCGGACTGTTTTTTTTAGGTCCGCGATTATCTGTTCCCCGTTCCTCCTGCCGGATTTGATGTCGTTTACACCAAAGCAGACGGTTATTTTGTCGGCGTATTTTGCCAGCTTCATAAAAATCCCGTCCGCCGCCGCGTCGTAGGCTCTTGACCAGCCCATGCCAAGATTTATTACGTTTACAAGGTTATCCTGAGCCAAGCCCGCCCGATGGGACCATGCCTCGTATTTGTCGGTGGCCGTCCTTGTACCCTGAGTTACGCTGTCGCCGAAGAAAATCAAGGTTTCCTTAAAGCTGCCCGCGCAGCCTATGAAATTGGGCCGCAGAACATTCAATGTGCGAAGCCCGTTACGGTACCCTCCCGAGGCGCTTTCGTCGGTAGAGGGAAGAGAAGCGTCCTTTTCCGCGGTGACCTTAAGCCTTACGCACAGCCACGCGTTTTCGGGAATTTCAATTTCACATTCGTCGGACTGATATCCCTCCTCCACAAAAACGGAGCCTTCGCCGTTAAAGGTAAGGGGAGCCTCCAGCTCCGGAGTCTTGCAGGGCTTAAATCCGTATCCTATGTACGCGGCTTCAACCGTGAAGGGATCCCCCTTTTCCTCCCGTGCGCCGCAGCCGGTGGAGTATATGCGGTTGAAGTATTTTATCGCGAGTTTAAGCCGCCCATGACGGCGGGGCTTGTACCAGCTCAAAAAATCCGTAAGCTCCCCGCCCTTCACCGAGCAGTGGTTGTTATTGCCGATTCCGCTGACTGTAAGGGAAAAATGGGTTTTTATTATATCCTCGGGCATCGCAGACATCCTTTGCTGAAAAAATTTCTTAAAACAAAAGAAGGAAACCCGACCGTCTCCTTCCATGGTGCTCGAGACCGGGATCGAACCGGTACGGCTTTAAGGGCCGCAGGATTTTAAGTCCTGTGCGTCTGCCAGTTCCGCCACTCGAGCAGGTACAATAAATATTATAATAAGATTTCGTCTTTTTGTCAATAGGAAAAACAAATAAATTTGTTAAAGCAAATTTCCGGCGTAAATTCCTTAGCGAAATTTATACTTCAATATTAACACATAATATTCGTGAATTCCCAATGTAAATTCCATTTTGAATTCCACTGTGGAATTTACTTTGG
>CAZKBV010000071.1:0-7944 GCA_964551215.1 uncultured Oscillospiraceae bacterium
GTATACGCACGGGCATAAATCAGGGCGATACGGCTCTTTCCACGGAAATAGACCTTGCGCTGGCGCTTAATTCCTACGGCTCGGAGGTTGACTTTGAAACCGTCTGGGGCGAAGGACACACCCAAGCCGAGCGCACGGGAAATTCCACCGACAACTTTATCGCGTGGGTAAACGAGTGTCTTAAGGAAGAAAACCCCATGCGGGAGCATGAGCATAAAGACGGCAATTCCGACGGCCCCGGAAGGGGCGGCATGGGCGGCGGAGCTATAACCGAAACCGACCCAAGCGTCCTTGCCGCTCTCAGCGAGGGTTCTTCCGGATTTGAGCAGTTTTCCTTTACCGATGACGCGGGGATAACCCTTGAATACAGTCTTTATATACCTGAGAGCTACGATGCAAACGAGAAATATCCCATGATTATGTTCATACCCGACGCAACCGGCTCGGGCAAGAGCGCCAAGGAAATTGTCGAGCAATATTACGGCGCGGCAATATGGGCCACGGCTGAGGAGCAGAGCAAGCATAAGGCCTTCGTTTTGGTACCGGCATTTTCGGGAACGGTGACAGACGATAACTGGAACACATCCGAGCAAATCGAAACGGCGGTAAAGCTCATCAATCACCTGACCGAAAGCTACAGCATTGACACCGACAGGCTGTATACCACCGGTCAATCTATGGGCTGCATGACCTCTCTGTATCTTAACAGTAAGTATCCCGACCTGTTTGCGGCCTCCCTGTTTGTTTCGGGGCAGTGGGATATTTCCGTTTTGAAGCCCTTGGAAGATAAGAAATTCTTCTACATCACCGCAGGCGGAGATGCCAAGGCGTCCGGCGGACAGACTGAGGTAATGGCAATGTTTGACGCTGACGCAATCGGCTACAGCTATGGCGAGTGGAACGCTCAAAATACGCAGGAGGAGCAGAATTCGGCTGTGGAAGCTATGCTCGGCGATGGGCATAACGCGAATATGATACGCTTTGAAACCGGCAGTGTGCTTAACGGCGGCTCCGGCATGGAGCATATGGCCTCCTTTAACTACGGATATAAGATTCCCGCGGTTCGGGACTGGTTGTTTGAGCAAAGCAAATAAGCACAATTGCCCTCCGAAGGAACCCTCCTTCGGAGGGCATTTTGCCGACAAGGTTCGGCAAGCTAAGAATGATAAGAATCGTTCCTAAAAATTACTTGCTTTTTCCATAAAAAGGTGATATAATTACAACGATATGTTGAAATGCGCTTTCACAAAGGGGTGGCGTGCAGTAAGGCATATCCTCCGCAAGGGCAAGGATGTCCAAGCGGCGACCTATAAAACAATGCTGTTTTAGGAGGAAGTTCATTTATGAAAAACCGGTATCTTATCGACCTGCTGGAGCAGGTAAAAAAGCGCAACGCGGGCGAACCCGAATTTCATCAGGCTGTCGAAGAGGTGCTTGAATCTCTCGAACCCGTAGTCGAAAAAAATCCCAAGTATATCGAAAGCGGCGTTATCGCTATGCTTGTCGAGCCTGAAAGAATTATCAAGTTCCGTGTGCCTTGGGTTGACGACAATGGTAACGTTCAGGTGAACAGAGGCTTCAGAGTTCAGTTTAATTCCGCAATCGGGCCTTACAAGGGCGGGCTTCGTTTCCATCCTTCCGTATACGAGGGAATTATCAAATTCCTCGGCTTTGAACAGATATTTAAAAATTCGCTTACAGGTCTGCCCATAGGCGGCGGCAAGGGCGGCAGCGACTTCGATCCAAAGGGAAAGAGCGACGGCGAGGTTATGCGTTTCTGCCAGAGCTTCATGACGGAGCTTTCCAAGCACATCGGCGCGGATACGGACGTTCCCGCAGGCGATATCGGCGTCGGCGGACGTGAAATCGGATATATGTACGGTCAGTACAAGCGTCTCAGGAATGAATTTACGGGCGTCCTCACAGGTAAGGGACTTACCTACGGCGGCTCTCTCGCAAGAACAGAAGCTACCGGCTACGGGCTTTGCTATTTCACAGACGAAATGCTCAAAGACAACGGCAAGAGCTTTAAGGGCGCTGTCGTTTCCATCAGCGGCAGCGGCAATGTTGCCATATATGCTACCCAGAAGGCCACGGAGCTTGGCGCAAAGGTAGTCACCCTTTCCGACTCCAACGGCTACATCTACGATGAAAACGGCGTTGACCTCGCGGCCGTAAAGGAAATCAAAGAGGTTAAGAGAGGCCGTATAAAGGATTATCTCAGCTACCATCCCGAAGCCAAGTACTTTGAGGGAAGCGTTTGGGGCAACGTTAAGTGCGATATAGCTCTCCCCTGCGCTACGCAGAACGAAATCAACGAGGAAAGCGCAAAGAAGCTTGTTGAAAACGGCTGCTACGCGGTAGGCGAAGGCGCTAATATGCCTTCCACTCCCGAAGCTATTCACGTTTTCCAGAAGAACGGCGTTCTTTTCGGACCCGCAAAGGCGGCCAACGCCGGCGGCGTCGCAACCAGCGCGCTTGAAATGAGCCAAAATTCTCAGCGTCTCAGCTGGACCTTTGAAGAGGTTGACGAAAAGCTTAAGGGCATCATGGCAAATATCTACAAGAACGCAAGCCAAGCCGCCAAGGATTACGGCATGGAAGGCAACCTTGTTGCCGGAGCCAACATCGCCGGCTTCCTTAAGGTGGCGGATTCCATGCTCGCTTACGGCGTTTGCTAATCTTGGGCTGTAAAAATAACCCGGGCCGTTTGCCGACCGATAAAGTTATGCTTTCGGTATAGTGATAAATCAATAATATTTTAAGGTATAAATTAGGCGTAAATCCACGGATTTGCGCCTAATTTAGTTTGCTATCCTTGGAAGGCCGCAGGCGGAGGAAATCCCCAATGCTTATGTATAATGTTTACATATTTTAAAAATATATTTGCTTTTTTCGCTCATAGTTTGCCGAAAAAGCGCAAGCAAAAAACTCTTGAAATCGATTCTTAGGCTCGATTCAAGAGTTTTTTGATATCAATTTACTTTACGTTACTTTACGGCAGGAGTTACTCTACGGTAAATACCTGCGTTTTGCTTTCATCACGGGCTTCCTGCGTAATTGTGCCGTCCTCGTTTACCGTCAGGTAAAGCTCGGAATGTTTCATCTTAAGCAGATACTCGTTGTCCTTGCCGGTCTTTTCCATGTAGAAAAGCTGGTTATCGTTTTTGCTCAAATCCCACGCAATGAGCTTTGCTCCGGCTTCCGTATTGCCGCCGGAAATATCTATAGCCTTACCGGTTTTTACATACACTATTGTATATGCGTCGCCAACGGGCATAAGAATCCACTGGTTTTTCTGCTCCTCGTCAGGATTGATGAACTTAAGTCCGTTCTCGTCGGCCTCAAGATACTTTCCGTCCGCGGAAATAGTCTTATATTCCACATCGGCCGCCTTTTCCACGGCTTCAATTTTCCATACTCCGGGAGTATGACTCTGCGCGGCAAAGGGCTTAAAGTCCTCGCCTACGCCTTCTACATCCGCAGTTACCGCAAGACCGTAGCGTTTGGACCACATTTCGTAGCCATCGCCGGACTTGCGAAGCTCCAATCTTTCGTCAACGGCCCATTCGCCGCCGTACTGGGTAAGAGGCTTGTTTTCCATTGCGCTGGTGTGAAGCTGAACGGGAAGGGAGCTGTTCTTATTGGTGAACTTTACAAGTCCGCCGAGATTTTCAACGCTAAACTTCTGGTTGTCTGCGCCGGTATACTTTTCAAGAACTATTTTCGCGGTGTTATCCATAGAGGAATCCTCTACTGTCCAGCAAAGCCCGCTTTCGGCGTCCTCAATCTTGTAATACTGGCCCATATCCAGCTCACCGGCGGTTTCGGTGTTTCCGTATGCGTCTATCTTAGCCTTAAGGTCAAGAATGAACTGTTCGTCCTCCTCGAACTGAGCGAAATGCTCTTTATCAGCTCTGTAAAGCAATCCACGGAGTACCTTTACGCGGTTGGGATATACCTCTTCAACGGCCTTTTCCGTGTCGCGGCCCATAGTCGTCCAGTACAGGCGGTGCAGCTCCGCAAGATCCTCGGCCTGATTGCTGGAGCCGTAGCCGGAAACGGGAATCGCGTCCATAGCTTCGGCAGTAGACCAAATCATCATATTCTCATCCTTGTTGTCAGGATTAAGCTGGTTACTGTCCAGAATGTGTCCAAGCTCGTGAGCAAGAGTCTGTGTAACCTGAGTTGTGTTGGGCTTCCAGTTAAGTCTTGCCCAGATGGTGTCGCCGCCGCCGTTATAATTGTTGGCATTGTCGCCCCACTTCCAAACAAGATGGTTTACATAGCGGCGCACGGCATAGGGGAAGGAGCCCAGAGCCTGAATCATGCGCTCAACCATTTCGGAGTTTTCTTCGTTGCTCGCGACGGTAAACTTATGAACAACGCCGGGGACGTCTCCGTCCATCTCTACTTCATAGATCCAGCATTTTTCCTTTGCGCCGCGCCATATGTCGTAGTTGTCGTCGGTATATTCGTTAACAATTTTGTAATCCGCAACCTTCGGCTCGTACAAATCGCCTGTAACCTGACCGTAGGCTGTGTAGCTCATTACATCCATTATCATCTGCTTCTGAAGCTGAGGAGAAGCTTTTTCAAAGCCGTTTGCGATAAGATAGCTTTCGGCGCTGTTCGCTACGCTGTAGCACGCGGGAAGTCCGCCGAACATATAACGCTTGAAGCCGTCCTGCACAACCTCGTCCAAGAGCTTGAAGCCCTCGGAATCAAGGACGCTTGTAAGAGTGGAATCCTTAACGTACTTAATTGTCCACTTCTGGAAATCGCTGTCGTTCTTTTCGGCCTGAACAACAGTTTCGCCGGAGGCGTCCATGTAAAGGCCGGAATGAGAGGCCTTAAGCATATAGCCGCCGTCCTCGCACTGCTCGAAAATCCACTGCTGATTGCTGTTGCCGTTGGAATCGTAGATTATAAGTCCCTTGCCAACATCGGTTGAAGCGGAGGGGACATCCACGCTGCGGCCGGAAGCGGCATTGGAAATATTGTAGGCGCCGCTGCCCATTTTGCCTAAACGCCACACGAAATCATCGCCGTCCGTAGCCTCGGCTGTGGTAAGAGCGGCGGAATTTTCGCGGCTCAGCTCAACCGTCGCCAGAGCCTTGCCTGTGCCGACATTTGTTATAATATAGTATTTCCCTCCGATTTCCTCGGTAGGAGCGGGGGTTTTCACAGTGACGGTTTTTGTGTCGCCGTCCCAGCTTACGTCCTTATCAAAGGCTTCCGCTATGGCTCTTACAGGTATATAAACCGAGCCGTTTACATTTACGGGATAAACCACTGTCCCGTTTACGTCCTTGGCTGTAAAAGCTTTGCCGTCGATTGTGATGTTAATTTCATCCCCTAAAACGGGACTGCCCTTTTCGCCGATAACGACTGTTCTCGTATCGTTGTCCCATTCCACGCTGAGCCCCAGGGCCTGTGCAAGCGCCCTTATGGGGAGGTAGGTTGTTCCGTCGATAATAAACGGCTCCGTACTGTCGCCGTTTACATCCGTGGGATTGAGCTTTTCCCCATCAACGATTACGGAAATTCCGGCGTAAACGGGTTCGGCTGCCATAGCGGGAACTGACCAGAGCGCCAGTGCAAGAGCCAGCACAAGCGCCAGTGCTTTGATTTTTCCTGTTTTCATTACATAATACCTCCATTTTATTTATACGGCGTTTCCTCTCCTTCCGAAACTGCCGCATTTAGCTTAGTCTTATTGTTCCTCTTTCCCTTCCTCGCCGGAAGGAGGAGTATTTTCGGCTTCGCCGCCGACTATTTCAACATCCGTGATTTCAACTGTTTCGGTTTCCTCCGCCGGAACTTCTTCCGCCGGAGCTTCCCCTATTCGTGCTTCGTCTGTCTGAGGCTCCGAAATAGCCGCCGACCCCGCCGCGGGCCTTGCTTCCGCTTTTGCGGTTAGGGAAGCGTGGTAAGCTTTAAGCTCGCTGTAGAGAAGCGTCTCAGCGGCATGGTAATAAGGATTTACGAAAAGTATACCCACTCCGCAGAGCAACGCGCCCAGTATGTACCATCCGAAGAAGGAAAGCTGAAGCACAAATGTCTGCCACTTAAAGCCCTTCATCATGTCGCGGCTGAGCTTAATGGCCTCTCTCGGCTTCATATTGGGATTTTCCGCCAGAATATAAGGCACCATCATGTAGGAATAGCTTTTTATTATTCCCGGAACCACAAGCAAAAGCGACCAAAGGAACACCAGAATATTCTTCAATAACATTCCCTTTACAATGTTGAAATATCCGTTTTTAAAAGCGAAAAAGGCGTCGTTCGCATCCGCGTTTCTGTTAACAACGGCGGATATTTTCAGCTTGCCGAAGCTCACCATGAGCGGGTTGACAAGGAATATTCCGGCAAAAAGGCTTATTAGCAAGGCAAACAAAAATATGATTCCGAAAATAATCAAAACGATTGCCTTTGTTCCCGTCATAATCCGTTCTTCGGGGTCGGTCAGCTCATCTTCAAATTTGTCGAAAATGTCATCAATGTCATCCAAATCCGCGTCCGCGTTATAGCCGTCCGTCCCTTCGATTTCCGGAAGCTCTCCCGCCGCGTAATTACCGACAGCCATACGGATAGGGGTTCTCAGGCTGACATTCAGCCTCGGGCCTACAGTGACTCCGAACATACCCGCCAGCAGGCAAAACAGGAACATAAACCAATAAATTCCTTTAAGCGCGTTACGGGCGTTTTTTCTTAACAGCTTTCTGTTTATTTCCATATCGTTTCCTCCTTAAACTCCGAACATTTCCCGACACAGCTTCTTGCCGGTTTCCGTGGCAAAAACAAAGTCAAGGGCTTTTTTCGCGGCATCCTTGCCGGAATTGTCCTCGTAAAGGTTTACAAGAAAATCCGCCTCAACAAGAGCCTGATAGTCTAAGCCGCGAATATCCGTGTAGGTGTGGTGATGGCCCACCAAAAATTTCACTCTTTCTGTAAGCTCCTCATCGGCGCCGATTTTTCTAAGCATGATTTCAGCCTCCGGCGGGCCTTCCCTCTCCTGAAGCTTGCCGGCGCAGGAGCCGTATTTTGCTTCCGCGTTTTTTATCCCTATATCATGAACCAAGGCGGCGGCTTCGGTTATTTTAAGCAGCCTTTCTCCGGCTCCTTCCTTCGACGCGATAAGCCTCGCAAGGCTGTGTACCTTAATAAAGTGCTGTATACGCTTCGGGTCGCCGGAATAGTATTTTATCATTTCCAACATAAGCTCGTTCATTTTAAGCTCGTTCATTTTGCGCCTCGTATTTTCTTAACCGCCTTGATTATCCTCCCTATCCTGCGCGGGCGGGGCAGGATAACCTTTTCCGACGGGTCGTACACACAGCCCACCGTTTCCATTACCCACGGCAGCTCCGCCCTCAGTTCAAGAACAATTTTATCCTTGCCGCCCCTGTGAAACACGGCGGACATTTTTTCATTAATCTGCCAGCAGCTTTCCGGACGGAAAATCCTTATTCTGCCGATTTCGTTTTCGGCGGTTTCGTATATTTTAGGGGCGGCGACGCGCTTGCCCCGTATTATGTACAAGGCTCTGTAAAGCAGTCTTTTTTCCTTTGCGCAGAGGACCTCAACCCCAAGAGGATTTTTCCAATCCAGCCCTATAGGGAAAAGCGCCGCTTCAAGCTCATTTTTGTACGGCTCCGCGCTTTTGAAAAAATTTTGACAGCCTATGCAGCAGCAACGGGCAAAATACGGCTCGGAGGCCGCGTTTTGCTCCCTTGTTCCTTTCACATCTATCGACAGGACGAATTCCCCAAAAACAAACCTTTTCAAATCCGTCCCTCCTCATTTTGTGTTAAGGAAGCCAATCGGTTCAAAGACCGTTCATAAGCCTCCTAAGTTTAATATTACTACTTTTTTCGATGGATGTCAAGCCCTATGGCAAACCTTTCTGACCCTGTTTTTTTACTTCGGTTTATCCCCGAA
>CAZKBV010000072.1:0-7850 GCA_964551215.1 uncultured Oscillospiraceae bacterium
CTCACGGAGGAGGTCATAATATCCGTATCTATACCGGCGCCCCAAGAGGAGGTATTGCCGTCGCTGATTTCGATATATGAAACAGCGGAGCTTTTGCTTCCCTTTTCGAGGGCGTGTTCCTTATAGGTGGAAACGGAAAAGCCCGGGTGGAAGCGGTCACAGAGAGCGTTGCACACGGCGTCAAGGCGGCCGTTGCCGTGTCCGGCAAGGACAAGGGTTTCCCCGTTCATTTCAATTGTGACCTCGGCTTCGATGCCGTTGCGCTGAACATAGTGACACTCCATAAGCTTCATGGGCGAGGAAAGGTTTATGAAATCCTTCTTGAATATGCCGACGACCTCCTCGGGGGAAAGCTCCTTATGCAAATGGTCGGAGACGGACTTGACGGCATAGCCGAAAACCTCCCGCATTTTCGGGGGCAAGTCGTAGCCGAACTGCTTTTCCATAAGATAGCCGATTCCGCCCTTGCCGCTTTGGCTGTTGATGCGGATAACGTCGCTTTCGTATTCCCTTCCCACGTCCGCCGGATCGATGGGCAGGTAGGGAACCGTCCACTGCTCAAGGCTCTTTTCCTCGCGCCACTTCATGCCCTTCGCGATGGCGTCCTGATGGGAGCCGCTGAACGCGGCGAAAACCAGCCGTCCGGCGTAGGGAGTGCGTTCGCCTACGGTCATGCCTGTGAGACGTTCGTATGCCGCCGCGATAAGGGGAAGATTTTCAAAATTAAGCTTTGGATCAACTCCGTGGCTGAACATATTCATCGCGAGAGTTACAATGTCCACATTGCCTGTGCGCTCGCCGTTGCCGAAAAGCGTACCCTCGATTCTGTCGCCTCCGGCAAGAAGCCCCAGCTCGCTGTCCGCCACGGCGCAGCCTCGGTCGTTATGGGGATGAAGGGAAATTATCAGGTTTTCGCGGCAGTGCAGATTGTCGTTCATATATTCGATTTGGCTTGCGTAAACGTGGGGGAGAGACATTTCCACCGTAACGGGCAGATTGATTATAACCTTGTTTTGGGGAGTGGGGCGCCAGACGTCAATAACGGCGTTGCATATTTCAAGAGCGTACTCCGGCTCGGTGCCGGTAAAGCTTTCGGGGGAGTATTCAAAGCGGAAATTTCCCGGGGTTTTTTCGGCGTACTCCTTCAGAAGCTTTGCTCCGGATACGGCGATTTCGGTGATTTCGTCCTTGCTTTTTCTGAACACCTGTTCCCGCTGGGCCACGCTGGTGGAGTTGTAAAGATGCACGATGGCGTTTTTGCAGCCCTTTAGAGACTCGAAGGTCTTTTTTATAATGTGTTCCCGCGACTGAGTAAGCACCTGTATGGTTACGTCGTCGGGGATAAGATTTTTTTCGATAAGAGTGCGTGTAAATTCGTATTCCGTTTCGCTGGCGGCGGGGAAGCCTACCTCGATTTCCTTAAAGCCCACCTCAATGAGGAACCTAAAAAACTCCAGCTTTTCATCGAGGCTCATAGGCACCACAAGCGCCTGATTGCCGTCGCGCAGATCCACGCTGCACCATATGGGGGCTTTGTCAATGTATTCCTTTTTCGCCCATTTCAGTTTGTTTACCGGAGGCATAAAGTAGCCCCTTTGATACTTTTGGTAGTTTTTCATACCCGATTGCTCCCTTCATGTTATTATGTAAAAATTAAATTAAAAAGCATAAATAAAAGCTTCGTCCCTATTATTATAGAGACGAAGCTGACTCCGCGGTACCACTCTGATTCGCCCTAAAGGCGCACTTTACGGATACATTCATATCCTGCCGCATGATTACGGACGGCCTCCGTCTTAACCTATAACCTTTAAAAAAGGGTTCAGCAAGCGACTCCGAGGCGAGTTCGGATAAACTTTGCCACCCGCTCGCACCAACCGCCGGCTCTCTGAAGGCTTTATTTATCTTACTATTCCTCTTCACAGTCTTTACGCAAAATTAAATTATGAAGTTATTATAGCACAGGCTTCGCAAAAATGCAAGTGTTTTTTTTAATTTTTTCAAAAAAGCTTATCTTACGAGATTCTGGGTTCTGTCGGGGCCTACGCCGACCATGGAAACACGAACGCCGCAAAGCTCCTCGATGCGCTTGATGTAATTTTTGGCGTTTTCGGGAAGCGCGTCGTAGCTTTCCGTCTTGCCGATATCTCCTTCCCAGCCGGGGAGAACCTCATATACCGGCTCGCATTTTTCGAGTATTTCCAAAGAGTAAGGAAAATCCGTTATCACTTCGCCGTTATACTTGTATCCGGCGCAGATTTTAACGTCGCCTATGCCGGAAAGGGTGTCGATTTTGTTTACGGCAATGCTGTTAAGACCGCTGGTACGGGCGGCAAACCTAACGATAACGGCGTCAAACCAGCCGCACCGTCTGGGGCGGCCTGTAGTCGTGCCGAATTCGCCGCCTCGGTTACGGATAATGTCGCCGGTTTCGTCCGAAAGCTCCGTGGGGAAGGGACCCTTGCCCACTCTTGTGGTGTACGCCTTTACAACGCCGATGCACTCGTCAATGGCGGTGGGGCCGATTCCGGCACCGACGCATACGCCGCCGCTTACGGGGTGAGAGGAGGTGACGTAAGGGTAAGTGCCAAGGTCTATATCCAACAGCGTGGCCTGCGCACCCTCGAAAAGCACGTTTTTGCCTTCCTTAAGCGCGTTGTGAAGCAGAACGGTACAGTCCGCCATAAAGGGCTTAAGACGCTTCGCGTATCCCACGTATTCCTCCGCGTAGTCCTCGTATTTAAGCGGCTTTTCGCCGTACACCTTTTCTATAAACAGATTCTTCATTTCGAGGTTTTCCTTGAAGCGGCGGCGGAAAACGCCCTCATCGACAAATTCGTGCATACGGATGCCGCTTCTTTCGGCCTTATCCATGTAGCAGGGGCCTATGCCGCGCTTGGTTGTTCCGATTTCGCTTGCGCCTCTGAGCTTTTCGCTGAGGCCGTCAAGAATAATATGATAGGGGAGAATAATGTGAGCTCTTGCGTCAACCTTAAGATTGCTCACGTCGATGCCCTTAGAGGTCAGCATATCTATTTCCTCAAGGAGAACCTTGGGATCAACCACAACGCCGTTGCCTATAATGCAGAGGGTGTTTGGGTAAAGGATGCCGGAGGGCGTAAGGTGGAGCTTATACTGTTCGCCGTTCGCCTCCACGGTATGACCGGCGTTGTTTCCGCCCTGAGAGCGTACAACAACATCGCTTTGTCCCGCAAGAATATCAATAATTTTACCTTTGCCCTCATCGCCCCACTGGGCGCCCATAACTACTTTTGATGGCATAATACATTCCTCCCGAGAGATACTTTAAGCGCCAAAGCCGATATACAACATAAACAAGCGATATTTTACCAAATACGCAAACATCGGCACACGCCTTTTTCATTATAACAAAAAAATCTGAAAAAAGCAAGATTTTTTTAAAAAAAGTACTTGCAATTTTATGCGCATGGATGTATAATTATGAAATCAACAATACAGCAACAACATAAAAACGAAACAAACGGAGGTTTTATTTATGATAAGAGTGGGAGTTTTGGGAGCTACGGGCTACGCCGGTTCGGAGGTTGTAAGGCTGCTTTCCCGCCACGAGGGCTGTAAGCTCACAATGTTGGTTTCCCGAACCTTCAAGGGGCAGAAAATAAGCAGCGTCTATCAGAGCCTCAGGGGAATATGCGATATTGTTTGCGAGGAGCTTAACACGGAAGAAGCGGCAAAGCGGTGCGACGTGGTGTTTACCGCGCTTCCCCACGGAGCTTCCAAGGAGGTAATCCCCGCCCTTTATGAGGCCGGATTGAAGATTATTGACCTGAGCGGCGATTTCAGATATAACGACGTTAATGTTTATGAACAGTGGTACGGCCAGCCCCACAGCGCGCCTCAGCTGCTGAAAGAATCGGTATACGGTCTTTGCGAGCTTCACAGGGAGGAAATAAAGAAAACCAAGCTTGTGGGAAATCCCGGCTGTTACACAACGTGTTCCATACTGGGGCTCGCTCCGCTGGTGAAAAACGGTCTTATAGATAATACTTCGATAATAATAGACGCCAAAAGCGGCGTAAGCGGCGGCGGAAGAGAGCTTAAGCAGGATTATCATTTTTGCGAATGTACGGAAAATATGAAGGCCTACAAGCTTGGAACTCACCGCCACACAAGCGAAATAGAGCAGGAGCTGGGGCTTCTTGCCAAGGAAGAAATAAAGCTCTCCTTCAGTCCGCATCTTGTGCCTATGAAAAGGGGAATTTTCGCCACCTGCTACGCCAATTTGAAAACCGACAAATCCCAAGAGGAGCTTATAGAGCTTTACAGGGAATTTTATAAGGGGGAGTATTTTGTGCGCGTTTACGACAGCGGCTCCCTCCCCGAAAGCAACCATGTCGCCGGAAGCAATTTTGTCGATATCGGGCTTGTGACGGATAAGCGGCTTAACAGGGTAATTGTTATAAGCGCCATCGACAACCTTGTTAAGGGAGCGGCGGGGCAGGCCGTGCAGAATATGAATCTAATGTTCGGCCTTGACGAAAGAACGGGGCTGCTTCAGGCCGGACTGTATCTTTAATAAAGGAGTGGAACACATGGAGGAACTCATAAAAAAAGCGGGCATACTTATTGAAGCTTTGCCCTACATACAAAAGCTCAACGGCAAGACCGTGGTTGTAAAATACGGCGGAAACGCCATGATAAGCAGCGAGCTGCGCCAATCCGTTATGGAGGATATAACCTTGCTTAAATATATCGGGGCCAGACCGATAGTTGTCCACGGCGGCGGGCCGGACATTACGGCGGCGCTTAAAACCTTTAACATTGAAAGCCGCTTTGTGAACGGTCTGCGCTATACGGACGAAAGCACTATGGAGGTTGCCCAGATGGTGCTTGTCGGAAAGACAAACAAGTCGGTTGTTTCAACCATAAACGCAAAGGGCGGAAAGGCCATCGGTCTGTGCGGCATAGACGGCAGCATTATAAAGTGCAAAAAGAAAACCACTGTTGTGGACGGCAGGGAAGAGGAGCTTGGCTTCGTAGGCGAGGTTGTGGACGTGGACACCCATGTTATAGACCTTATCAGCGATGACCGCTACATTCCGGTTATTGCGCCCATAGGCACGGATAACGAGGGCAACAGCTACAACATAAACGCCGATACGGCCGCTTCCTCCGTGGCGGCGGCCTTGGGAGCGGAAAAGCTGATTTTCCTTACGGATACGGAGGGCGTAAAGGGCGCGGACGGAAATATAATTTACGAAATGAACAAAAAAACCGCCGTCTCCCTTATCGAAAGCGGTATAATAAACGGGGGAATGATTCCCAAGGTATACGGCTGTCTGGACGCAATTAAGGCGGGGGTAAACCGGGTGCATATTATTGACGGGCGCATACCCCACTGTATTCTTCTGGAAATTTTCACCAACACCGGTATCGGCACCATGATAACAAGGTAATTGCGGAGGAAAACCATGCTTTTATTTAACGGAAAAAAGAAGGAGCAGCGCGCGGAGCTTGAAGGGCGAAAAGCCATACTTGAGCGCATACGTAACCGAAAGGTGCTGTATGTGGCCGCGAGAGGCGAGAAGGGCGAAACAATACTCTGCCGCGAGGCCTTTATAAATATAATAGACGAAAAGGAAATAGCCATATTGTCCGAAAACAAGGAGGTTCTCCGCATTGCCGTCGATAAGGCTCGTCTCGGGGAGCTTATGAGCCTTGGGGGAGCGTTGATAAGCGGCGAGGACGTATACGGCAATGAAATAAGCGTTGTAGCCTATTATACCAGCGATATACAGCGGGAAAGGTAAATGCCCGTATATAAGCGGGTCGGCTTACGGGGCGTTTGCCGCTGCAAAACACCATAGAAGAAAAAATCCGAGGCGTCCATGAACGCTTCGGATTTTTTATCCCTTTTAGATTGTTTCGGCAGATTGTTTCAGCCTAAAATTCTGTCTGCCGTATGGTTCCGCCGCCCAAAACGGTATCGCCGTCATACAATACAACGGCCTGCCCTTTGGTGACGGCGCGTTGGGGGCGGTCAAATTCCACCCTTATTGTATCGTCTCCGGTCTGTGTAACGGTTGCCGGCTGTTCCGCCTGACGGTAACGCACCTTTGCTTTTACGCAGAGGTGATTTATCGGATTTTCCGCCGAAATTAAATTTATATCGTCCGCGATAAAGGCTTTCGTATATAAATCTCTTTGCGTACCGAGAATAACCTTATTGTCGGGAACGTTTATTTCCGTCACATACAAAGGCTCTTTATAGGAAACGCCAAGACCCTTGCGCTGGCCGACGGTGTAGTAAATTATGCCCTTGTGCCTTCCCAAAACGGAGCCGTCCTTAAGAGCAAAATCGCCGGAGGGATAGTCCTTTTTTGTATACTGCTTTATAAAATCCCCGTATGTTCCGTCTTGAACGAAGCAAATATCCTGACTGTCGTGCTTTTTCGCGTTTACAAAGCCGTTTTCCTCGGCTATTTTGCGCACCTGCGTTTTCCGCAAATTCCCCAAGGGGAACAGCGTATGCGCAAGCTGCTCCTGAGTCATGGAATAAAGCACGTAGCTCTGATCCTTTGTTTCGTCAGCCGCCTTTTTTAAAATGTACCGCCCCGTTTCTTCGTTATATTCAATCCGCGCGTAATGTCCGGTCACAACATAATCGTAATCCAGCTCCTTTGCCCTTAAAAGCAGAGCTTCAAACTTTAAATATCTGTTGCAGTCAATGCAGGGGTTGGGAGTTAAGCCGGATTCATATGCCCTGACGAAACGCTCCATAACATCCGTGCGGAAGCGGTCGGTGAAGTTGAACACATAGTGGGGGATTCCGATTTTTTGGGCTACGCTGCGGGCGTCCTCCGCGTCCTCCAAAGCGCAGCAGGAGTTTTCCCGAGGGACGTTAACCTCCTCATTATGAAAAAGCTTCATTGTCGCGCCGATGCACTTTAGCCCCCGCCGCTTTGTCAAAAGGGCGGCAACGCTTGAATCCACGCCGCCGCTCATGGCGATAACAGCCTTATCGTTCATTTTTCATTACCTCAATTTTTACAGCGTTAAACGCTTTCATACACACTTTCACAGCTTCTCATGGCGAGAATAGTTTCGGATATCAAATCGTCCAAGCTCCAACCCAGCATTTCCGCGCCCCGCTCAATGACCTCTCTTGAACAGCCGGCGGCAAAGTTGGCGCTTTTATACTTTTTCTTAACGGATTTCAGCTCCAAATCGGAAACGCTTTTTGAAGGGCGCATCAATGCCGCCGCGCCGATAAGACCGGTAAGCTCGTCCACTGCATACAAAACCTTTTCCATCTCATGCTCGGGCTTGATGTCCACCGTCAACCCGTAGCCGTGACTGGCGGCGGCGCGGATAGTTCTTTCGTCAACGCCGTGTTCCCTCATAATTTCCTGTTCCTTGACGCAGTGCTCCTCGGGGAACCGCTCGAAATCCAAATCGTGGAGAAGCCCGACTATGCCCCAAAAATCCTCTTCGTCGGCAAAGCCCAGCTCCTTCGCGAAATACCGCATGACGCCCTCCACCGTCAGCGCGTGCCTCAAATGAAAGGGTTCCTTGTTATACTCGGTCAACAATTCCCATGCGGCTTCACGGGTTATTCCGTTTTCCATAACTGTACACTCCTCGTTTTTAACATATTTTAGATTTGCGAATATAACCTAAGCGCAGATGTCCCCCGCCTCGTCGTCGCAATGCGCTACGCTGTTTCGCTTTGAGCTGTTCGCCCAAAGGCTGCACCGCTTCGCGATTGCTCCTCTTTTTCGCAAACGCTTGCGTTTGCGAAAAGTATGTATGAGGCGGGTTCCATTTCAGAGTTTCAGTGGGAGTTATAATCTCCCACTGAAACTCTG
>CAZKBV010000073.1:0-7647 GCA_964551215.1 uncultured Oscillospiraceae bacterium
GCTCCGATTTAAATCAGCTTATCATTTCAAATATGTTCATCTGGGCGCTTTCGGGAAGCCCTTCGAAGCAGCCTATTTCCCTCATGACTTCAATATGCTTTTCGCTGACGCAGGTACGGCTTCTGAAATCGTCCACCGAAAGGAATTCCCCTTCTTCACGGGCGTCGGCAATGCTTTGAGCCGCCGCCAGTCCCAAGCCGGAAATACTGTTGAAGGCCGGCATTATTTTGCCGCCCTCGTTAAGGAATTTGGAGGGGTGAGCCTTATAGATGTCAATGGGTGTAAATTCCAGACCTCGGGCGTACATTTCGTTCACGACCTCCAAAATTGTGTAGGTGGCTTTTTCTGTGGCGGTGGGTTTTTCCAAAGCCTTAATGTCCGCCATTGCTCTCCGGCACCGCTCCCTTCCGCAGGCCATTTTCTCGTAATCGAAGGTGTCGGCGCGGACGGTAAAATACGCCTGATAAAACGCGATGGGATAGTGAACCTTATAGTAAGCCACGCGCAGAGCCATAGTAACATACGCCGCCGCGTGAGCTTTTGGGAACATATATTTTATTTTGTTGCAGCTGTCTATGTACCATTCGGGTACGCCGTGTTCACGCATCAGAATCTCGTCGTCGGGCTTGAGCTTTTTGCCCTTACGCACCCGCTCCATTATTTCAAACGAACGCTGGGGTTCCATTCCCTTTTGGATAAGGTAAATCATAATATCGTCACGGCAGCATATAGCTTGGCTGAGGGTACAGGTTCCGCTTCTAACCAAGTCTTGGGCGTTGTTCGTCCAAACGTCCGTTCCGTGGGACAGGCCGGAAATACGTATAAGCTCGCTGACGGTGGTGGGCTTTGTGTCAAGAAGCATCTGACGGGTGAAGTTTGTCCCGAATTCCGGCACCGCAAAGGTTCCTGTTTCGCTGCCGATGTCTTCGGGCTTTACTCCCAGCACCTCCGTTCCCACAAAGAGCTTCATAACATCCTTGTCGGGAATGGGAATATTGATGGGATCTACTCCCGTCAAATCCCGCAGCATTTTAAGCATAGTGGGGTCGTCGTGGCCGAGGATATCCATTTTCAGCAGATTTTGGTCGATGCTGTGGTAGTCGTAGTGGGTGGTGATTATGCCACATTCGGTTTTGTTTGCCGGGTACTGAATCGGGGTAAATTCGTGAATATCGTGGCCCTTTGGCAAAATAATTACGCCGCCGGGATGCTGCCCCGTGGTGGTCTTTACGCCCATACAGCCGTTTTTAAGCCGCTCGATTTCCGCGTTGTGAACGTACTGTCCCTTTGCCTCGAAGTACTTTTTTACATAGCCGTAGGCGGTTTTCTCCGCCACGGTAGACACCGTTCCCGCACGGAACACATACCCCTCGCCGAAAATTTCCTCGGTGTATTTGTGAGCCTTGGATTGATATTCTCCGGAGAAATTCAAATCGATATCCGGCTGCTTTCCGCCGCCGAAGCCAAGGAAGGTTTCAAAAGGAATGTCGAAGCCGTCCCGCTCGTAGGGAGCGCCACATTCGGGGCAGTTTTTTTCCGGCATATCGCATCCGGCGTCATATTCCCCGTTTAAAAAGAACTCGCTATGCTTGCAGTTGGGGCAGCGGTAGTGGGGCTGCAGGCCGTTTACCTCGGTAATTCCGGCGCAGAAGGCAAGGAATGATGAGCCGACGCTGCCTCTGGAGCCGACGATGTAGCCGTCCTTGTTGGAATGTTCCACAAGCATTCGGGCGTAGTTGTAAAGGTCGGCATAGCCGTGGCCGACGACGCTTTCGATTTCCTCGTCCAGACGCTTTTGCACCAGCTCCGGCAGAGGGTCGCCGTAAAGCCGTTTTGCCTTCGCCGTTGAAATTTCCTTTATTTCCCTTTCGCTGCCCTCGATTTTCGGGGGGAAGTTTTCCTTCGGAACGGGAGGAAAATCCTCAATCATGTCCGCAATAAGGTTGGTGTTTTCAACAACCACCTCATAGGCTCTGTCACCCAAATAGGAGAATTCCTCCAGCATTTCCTCGGTAGTGCGGAAATAAAGCTCCGGCTGAATGTCCGCGTCCTTAAATCCCTGTCCGGCTTGAAGAATACGGCGGAAAACCTCGTCCCGCTTTCTGAGAAAGTGAACGTCGCAGGTTGCCACGGTTTTCTTTCCCATTTCATCCCCCAAAGCGAGGACGCGGCGGTTCAGGTCGCGCAAAGCTTCGTCGTCCTTGACGATGCCCTCCCGAACCATATAGCGGTTGTTGGATATGGGCTGAATTTCAAAATAGTCGTAAAACTCCCCTATTTCACGGATTCTCTCCTGCGGAAGATTGTCCCTTATGGCTCTGAACAGCTCCCCCGCCTCGCAGGCGCTGCCTAAAATAAGACCCTCACGGTGTTTTATAAGCTCCTCCCGAGGGATAAGCGGACGCTTGTAAAAGTAATCAATGTGAGACAAGCTTACCAGCTTATACAGATTTTTAAGCCCCGTAAGATTTTTTGCCAGTATGATAATGTGATAACGCTTTGTTTCCTTATCCTTATATTTTTCTCCGTTTTCTATCAGGTAGCCTTCACAGCCGTAGATTATTTTTATATCGTCGGTTTTTGCGTGGTAAATTTCGGGAAAGGCCTGTACAACGCCGTGGTCTGTAATTGCCACCGCCTTATGCCCCCACTTTACGGCCTGCTTCACATACTCCGACGCAACCATAACCGAATCCATAGCCGAGTATTTGCTGTGGGCGTGAAGCTCCACCCTCTTTACGGGAGCTTTGTCCGTGGGTTCCGGCATTTTGTCCTTTACTATGTCCCTCGCCATAATCACCAGCTCATGGCTGTAGTTGTCGTATTCCACCTTGCCTCGCACGGCTACGCACTTAGGCTTCTTGAAAAAGTCCGCAATTTCTTCGGCGTCCTTGGCTCGGACAAACATTTTCACCGTAATTGAGTCGGTGTAATCCGTAATGAAAAAGCTGATTAAAAACTTGCTGTTTTTAAGCTCACGGCAAACAAGCCCGTCGGAGGGGTTAAAGGTGTCGCCCTTTATTACGGCGAACTGAACATCGCTGTTGATTTCGGAAATGCTCACAAGCTCCGGAGCCGGGTCGAAAAGATGCCCGAGAATAACATCCTCGTCCGCCTTTTTTTCCTCCTTGCGAGGAGCCTTTTTTTCGTATATGGGAGCAAGATTGTGCTCCACCTCCATTTCGTCCTCCAAGAAGCTGACGGCAAAATCACCGCCAAGTCCCTTTTTCAAAGCCCTGCGGAGGTATTCTCCCGCCCCTTCCTTTTCCATAATATCCCTGTTGCCGTGGCGCAGAGTAATGTAAACCGTGTTATCCCGAAGGGCGGTTTCGCAATCGCACAGCACGGCGCTCCAAAAGGAATTTTCCCGCCTTAGCTTCGTCATTTCCCCTTTGAGAAAGCCCGCGACATCCTTTTCCGTCGGGTTTTCTATTTCGTATGACGGATTTATCTCCGCGCCGCCCAGCTTATAGCAAAGACAGATTTCCTTGCTGTAGCTTTCATAAAGCTCCGCCGGAATTATTCCGCCGTAAACAGCGTCTATAGAGGCCGTGCGCCGCTCCTTATTGATGCGCAGACTGCGCACTCTGCCGTCCTTTACTCTTTCGTCCCCTTGAGCGGTGGGGAAAACATCCCTCATTAAATAAGTTTTTTCCAAAATAATTCTCCTTTCTTTTTTTACTTCCGTTAACGAGAAGCATGGATTTCGCCTTCCGTAATAATGTCCATAATCTTTTTCGCCGAAGCCGAAGGGCAGGTGTTTGAAACATCCACCGTAAAATCGCAGTTTTGGTAATACGGCTCACGAGCCTCCATCATCTCCCGCACCTGCGCCGGAGTTTTCCCTTTAAGCAAAGGACGGCTTGTGTCCGAGGCAGTGTTGCGGAGAATTTTTTCCGGACTGGCTTTAAGACGGAAAACAATGCCGCTTTCACGCATGGCATCAATATTTTCCTTTCGGAGCACCGCTCCGCCCCCGAGGGATATGACCGCTCCGTTTTTCCCGCTCAGTTCACGTATACAGCGGCTTTCAAGCTCTCTGAAGCCTTCCTCCCCCGACTCCGCAAAAATTTCGGGAATGGATTTTCCGACCTTTTCGGCAATGTAGCTGTCGCAGTCAATAAGCTCGCCGCCGCACATTTGGGCAAGCTCTCTT
Source organism: uncultured Oscillospiraceae bacterium (assembly GCA_964551215.1). Lineage (GTDB taxonomy): Bacteria > Bacillota > Clostridia > UMGS1883 > UMGS1883 > JAFLUQ01. Next base: position 4,157 of record CAZKBV010000073.1, read on the forward strand.
CCGACCGCGCTTTTGCCGCAGCCCATAAACCCTGTAAGCACAATATTTTTCTTCATTTCAAGGCGGCGGAACAGCTTTTCCACGGTTTGCTCGTCCGCCCTTTTGCCGGTAAAGTATTCAAAGGCAATGACCGCCTGATATATTAACATTCCTATGCCGCCCACGGTTTTATATCCGGCGGCGCGGGCGGCCTTTATGAACGCCGTATCTCTGGGGCAGTACACAATGTCGCACACCGTGCATGAGCCGTCAAGTATATCAAAATCGCCGAAGGGGCTGTCGTCGGATTTCATTCCCACGCTGGTGGCATTTACAAGTATTTCCGCGCCTTCGGGGCTGTCCGCCGCGAAAACCCTTCCCTTGTAAAATTTATCCAGCTCACGGGCCAGATTCTCAGCCTTAGACCTTGTGCGGTTTATTATTCTAAGCTCCGCCGCGCCGTCGTCCAAAAGCCCCACGGCAACTCCCCGGGCGGCTCCTCCGGCGCCAAGCACCGCGCACCGCTTTCCTCGGGCGGTTGCCCCTTCCCTGCGCAGATTCATTATAAAGCCGGGAGCGTCGGTATTATATCCCATAAGAGTGCCGTTCTGGTTCACCACCGTATTTACCGCCCCGATTTTCCTTGCGAAGGAGTCCGTACTGTCGCAAAGACGGAAGGCCGCTTCCTTATGGGGGACGGTTACGTTTATGCCGCCGATGCCCAAAGCCTTTATTCCCTCCAACGCCGCCTTTACGTTGCCCTCCTCAACCGGAAAGGCACAGTAAAAATAGTTCATCTCCATTGAATCTATAATAAAATTATGTATTTCCGGCGAAATCGAATGTGTCACCGGACAGCCTATTACCCCCAGCGGTATGGATTTTGCCGTAATATTCATCTCATCATTCCCTTTTTTCTCATGTAAAACAGTATCGGCCTTTCAAGCAGCCGCTTAAATGCGATAAAAAGCCCTTCCCCGCCCTTGTGAATGGGCTTAAGAAGCACGGCGGCGCATCCGGCTCTTTTGGCTCCCCAAACGTCGGTATATATCTGGTCGCCTACGGCGGCGGTTTTTTCCGGCGGAAGACCCAACGCCTCAGCCGCCTTGATATACCCTGCGGCGGAGGGCTTTAGCGCGTCCCAGACATAATCCTCCACGCCTATTTTTTCGCAGAAGCGCGCAACCCGCTCCCGACGGTTGTTGGATATGACGCACATTTTTATTCCCGCGCGGCGGTATTCCTCCAAAAGGGCGGAAACCTTTTCGTCGGGAGTGGGTACGTTATGGCCTATAAGAGTGTTGTCTATGTCAAGTATAACTCCGCTAAGTCCGTTTTTGCCGAGAAATTCGGGAGTCACCTCCAAAATGGAGGTTCTGTAAAAGTCCGGAATCAAATTTTTCACAAAGGCCGCCTCCATGAATTTTTCTTATGGGTACGCCGATTAACTCTAAAACGATGATTGGCGGGGGAATTTCTCTCGCGGCAAAACAAAAAGCCGAAAACAAAAGCCGAAGGAAACCTCCTATGAGGGGAATCTCCCTATTTCGGGCATTTTTAACCAATCTGTGTGGGAATTTCGAGCTGCGGGAATTTGCCGTCAAGCGCGTTTTAAGCCGTAAGCGTAATTTATTCGGCGTTTCTTTAATTGTACCACAATACTGTAATAAAATCAAGGGCAAGTATGTATAAAAATATTGTACGTTTGTACGATTGTCAACGATAGGTAACGCTTTGCTCAAAAAAATATAACCGCGCGAAAGTCCGTCTCCCCTTTTTTAGGCGGAGAGGTACAGCTTTCGTTTAGGTTATAAAAATCGCTCCAAAATGTCGGCGTCCTGCCCGCCATACACCGCGCAAATCACCGTGACAGCATTTTCTTTATGGTTCGGAGCGAAAAAGCGATATTGATTTATAGGATTTATATAATTCTTATTTTATAGATTCACCGCCCAATTGAATCATTCTCGTAAGGCGGCGAAAATGGTTTCAATTTGAACTTGCCGTCTTTAAGGTACACTTGAAAATATGCCGTCGGTTCTGCTCTTTTACGCATTATGCTCCGCTGCCGAGCAGAAGCGATTTCGCGGCGTCACGAAGATAATTATAATTTGAGCTGTTCGGAAATTTCCGAACAGCTCAAATTTATGTATTCGCCGGAGTTTTAATGATTTTTAACAGTTTGGATTGATATTTTCGAGGGCGGCTATAGATATTTACGTTATCCGGCGTAAATTAATTTGCCATTAGACCAGTAGTCCGAGCCATAAGTTCCGTCGGTAAAATAAAATGTGCCGTAGCCGTTCATTGTATCGTTTTTCCATTCACCAATGTAATAATTTCCGCTGGCATAGTGACATTCGCCTTGACCCTCTCTAACACCGTTTTTCCATTCGCCAACGTAATATGTGCCATCAGCCCAGTAAAATTCGCCTTGACCCTCTTTGACGTCATTTTTCCATTCGCCTATGTAGTAGTTACCGCTGGCATAGTGACATTCGCCTTGACCCTCTTTGGCCCCGTTTTTCCATTCGCCTATGTAGTAGTCACCTTCAGCCCAGTAATATTCGCCTTGACCATCCGGAACACCATTTTTAAATTCGCCAATGTAGTAGTCACCGTTAGCACAGTAATATTCACCTTGGCCATTCAAAGCATCGTTTTTAAATTCGCCAATGTAGAAGTCGCCGTTGTCGAAAAGGTTTGCGCCCTCCTTAAAAGAACCATTTTCAAAATAGCCCCACTTTTCCGGCTCTCCTGTAGTTTTATTATATAAAATTCCATAGCCGCCGGAGGAATAAGCACCTATTTCACCGACAAATGTGTAACCGCTGTTCCAGTCTGATTCCTGTATAGTTCCGAGGCTTGTCATAATTACGCTGTTGGAGGGCGCATCCCAATCCACCTTCATGCCGAAACATTCGGAAACCGCGCGCAGGGGAATAAATGTATTGCCGTTAACAAGCCGGGCAGGCTCAGCGAGGGGAACATCGACAAAATTGCGGCCCATTGTGGAGTTGCCTATAGTCAGAGAGACAAATACGCCGGGAGCGTTGCCGTAAGCGGTTTGATGCTCATCGTCCCAATCCACTTCTGCCCCAAGGGCTTCAAACATAGCACGCATGGGAACAAGGGTTGTTCCGTTGACAATAATCGGGGGAGCGGGAAATGAAACGGGGACGCCGTCAATATAGACTGAAATATCCTGAGCGGCGCCGACGGGAAAAGCCGCTGAGAAAGAGAGCAAAAATGCGAACACCAAAAGAATTGAAAGATGTTTTTTCATGGTTTGTTACTCCTAAATACAATTAATTTTATCTATGTAAAAAAATTACATAAAAAGCAATAAAAACCTTCAATAGAACGACGGATAATCGGGATAATCATCCTATAAAGTCAGATCCCGCCGTTCTAATGTGTTCAAAATAACCAGCCCCTTTTATCTCCTACCTTATCTCCTATTATATAACTTTTTTTACGGCTTGTCAAGCGAAAGAAGGTGAAAAGATGTA
>CAZKBV010000074.1:0-7601 GCA_964551215.1 uncultured Oscillospiraceae bacterium
CGTGTGTCGGCTTTTTTTACAGAAAGGAAGATTTAACGTGAAGGACATTATCAAGGAACAGTGGACGGGCTTTAACAGCGGAATATGGGCTGAAGAGGTAAATGTCCGTGATTTCATACAGCGGAACTATACCCCTTACGACGGAAACAGCGATTTTCTGGAAGGGGCCACCGAGGATACAAACGAGCTTTGGGGACGTCTTTGCGAGCTTCAAAAGGAGGAACGCGCCAAAGGCGGCGTTCTGGACATGGATACGGAAACAGTTTCTTCCATAACCTCTCACGCCCCGGGATATATAGGGGAGGACTCTAAGGAAAAGGAAAAAATCGTGGGACTTCAGACGGACAAGCCCCTTAAGCGCGCCTTTATGCCCTTCGGCGGTATAAGAATGGCGGAGGAAGCCTGCACAACCTACGGCTACACTCCCTCAAAGGAACTGCATAAGATATTCACCGAATACCATAAAACGCACAATCAGGCCGTTTTCGACGTATACACCCCCGAAATGCGCGCGGCTCGGAAAAACCACATTATAACCGGTCTGCCCGACACCTACGGCCGCGGACGCATCGTGGGGGATTACCGCCGCGTTGCCCTTTACGGAATTGATTTCCTTATAAATGGCAAGAAGGATGACCTTAAAAACTGCGGCTGCGGCGTTATGACGGACTGCGTCATACGCAACCGTGAAGAAATAGCCATGCAGATAAAGGCCCTTGAAGAAATGAAGCAAATGGCGCTCAGCTACGGCTATGATATTTCCAAGCCCGCTCAAAATGCCCGGGAAGCGGTGCAGTGGCTGTATTTCGGCTATCTTGCGGCTATAAAGACTCAGAACGGGGCGGCAATGAGCGTGGGAAGGGTATCCACCTTCATTGACATTTATATTCGGAGGGATATTAACAGGGGAATACTTACGGAGCGTGAGGCGCAGGAGATTATAGACCATTTCGTTATGAAGCTGCGCATGGTTAAGTTTGCCCGAATCCCGTCTTATAACCGGCTTTTCTCCGGCGATCCGGTATGGGCTACTCTTGAAGTGGCGGGCATAGGGCAGGACGGCAGAAGCATGGTAACAAAAACAGACTTCCGCTTCCTTCACACCCTTGAAAATATGGGCCCCTCTCCGGAGCCGAATCTCACGGTGCTTTATTCCTCGCGGCTTCCCGTAGGCTTTAAGGACTATGCGGCGCGGATTTCCATCAAGACAAGCTCCGTCCAGTATGAAAACGACGATGTTATGCGCCCCATATGGGGAGACGACTACGCGATATGCTGCTGCGTAAGTGCCACCCAGACAGGCAAGGAAATGCAGTTCTTTGGGGCAAGAGCCAATCTTGCCAAGTGCCTGCTTTACGCTATCAACGGCGGACGGGACGAAATTACCGGCGCGCAGGTGGGGCCGGAATATCCGGCGGTGGAAGAGGATTACCTGAATTACGATGACGTTATGAAAAAATTCGACGCTATGATGGACTGGCTGGCGTCCCTTTACGTAAACACCCTTAACGCTATTCACTATATGCACGACAAATATTACTACGAAGCCGCTGAAATGGCTCTTATCGACACAGATGTGCGCCGCACCTTTGCCACGGGAATTGCGGGCTTCTCCCATGTGGTGGATTCCATATGCGCCATGAAGTACGCCACAGTAAAGGCAATAAGGAATGAGCGAGGGATTATAATCGACTATGAGGTTGCCGGAGACTTCCCCCGTTACGGAAACGACGACGACCGTGCGGACGAGGTTGCCGTATGGCTACTCAAAACCTTCATGGGCAAAATAAAGAAAAACCATACCTACCGCGATTCCGAGGCCACCACCTCTATTCTCACGATTACATCCAACGTTGTTTACGGCGAGGCCACGGGCAGTCTTCCCGACGGGCGCAAGGCGGGAGAGCCTCTCGCTCCCGGGGCAAATCCCTCCTACGGCGCGGAGCAAAACGGTCTGCTGGCGTCTCTCAATTCCGTTGCGAAGCTGCCATATGAGTACGCTTTGGACGGCATATCCAATACCCAGACCATACACCCCGACGCCCTTGGTCACAACGACAGGGAAAGAGTCAACAACCTTGTTTCCGTAATGGACGGCTACTTTGACAAGGGCGCTCACCATCTCAATGTAAACGTGTTCGGTGCCGACAAGCTGGTGGACGCCATGATGCATCCCGAAAAAGAGGAATACGCCAACTTTACAATACGTGTTTCCGGCTACGCGGTCAAGTTTATCGATCTTACCCGCGAACAGCAGCTTGACGTTCTCAAGAGGACATGCCATGGAAGAATGTAAGGGACGCATCCATTCCACAGAAAGCTTCGGCAGCGTGGACGGCCCCGGAGTCCGTTTCGTGGTGTTTACTCAGGGCTGTAATTTTCGGTGTAAGTTCTGCCATAACGCCGACACCTGGGACAGAGAGGGCGGGGAAGAGGTTACGGCGGAGGAAATTTTCCGCAGGGCTCTCCGCTACCGCTCATACTGGGGGACGGAAGGGGGAATTACCGTCAGCGGCGGCGAGCCGCTTTTGCAGATGGATTTTGTTACGGAGCTTTTTCGGCTGTGCGGCGAAAAGGGAATCAATACGGCTCTTGACACAGCGGCGGAGCCATTTACCTTTGAGGAACCCTTCTTCGGAAAATTCAGCGAACTTTTGAAATATACCGACCTTGTGCTTTTGGATATAAAGCACATTGATTCCGAAGCGCACCGTTCTCTTACGGGCAGAAGCAATGAAAATGTACTTGCCGCGGCGAAATATCTTTCTTCGGTCAATAAGCCCATGTGGATAAGGCACGTGCTTGTGCCGGGGATAAACGACGACAGGGAATCCCTTGAAGGACTTCGCGATTTTATAAAGGGACTCAAGAGCGTCCGCCGCGCGGAAATACTGCCGTACCACAGCTTCGGGGCCTATAAGTGGGAGAAGCTGGGCATGAAATACCCTTTGGAGGGGGTGGAGGCTCCTTCCGACCAATCGGTGAAGGAAGCGGAAAAAATATTGGGAATGGATTCATAGTCCTCCTTTGAAATAAAAAATCCCGGAAAGCCGTGTTTTATGCGGCTTTTCGGGATTTTTCGCCAAGCACCTTAAGTACCTTTTACTTTTGCTTTTTCCTTCTGAAGGATTCTTCCCCCATATCCGTTACCGACGGAGGAATAGCCACGGATTTAAGCTCTCGGCAGCCCTCAAAGGCGTAATTGCCGATGGACGTCACGGTGTCGGGAATGTCTATTTCCGTAATGCCCACGCAGTTGAGGAAAGCTCCGCTGCCGATGTGGGTAACTCCCGAGGGAACCTTGAAGGAACCCTCATATCCTATCGGGCAGCATATCAGGCGGTGCATATCCTTGGTATAAAGGGCGCCGTCCACACTTACAAAATAGTTGTTTTTGCCGGATACGGAAATGGTTTTAAGACTTTTGGCGAAAGCAAAGGGGCAAGAACCGATTTTTTCAACACCGGCGGGAATGGTAAATTCCTTTAGACCGTCACATTCGCAAAAGCTCCAGCCGCCAATGCGCTTAATGCTGTCGGGAAGGACGATGTCCTTGATATTTTTGCACTGGCGGAAAGCGTTGTCGCCGATTTCCTTTATGCCGCTGCCAAGCTCCACATATTTAAGAGATGTGCAATTATGAAAGCACCACTGCGGAACCTCCGCCGCCGATCCCGGGACGGAGACGCTTTCAATGGAAATGCAGTCCTCGAAGGCGCCGTGACCCAGATGTTTGAGTCTCTTTGGCAGCACAGCCGCTTTAAGGAAGGAACAGCCCATAAAGGCAAATTCCCCTATTTCTCTTACGCTTGTGGGGATTTTTATGTGTTTCAGGCTTCGGCAGCCCTCAAAGCAAAGCACGCCTATGCGCACAAGCCCTTCCGGAAGAATCACTCCCGTAAGCTGCGTACAGCCTCGGAAGGCATCGTCCCCAAGCTCGGTTATTCCTTCGGGAACGGTAAGCTCGCCTACAATATCGTCGGGCGCGTGGTAAATTACAGTTCCATCGGGGCTGTATTCAAAGTCATTGTTTGTTTCGTTCATAAGTAAAAGCTCCTCTCATACTGTTTTATCCGTAGTGCTTAATATACAAAGCGGTATAAATATCTTGTGCTTTTGGGAAGGATTCGGCGGAAAATCACCCTCAAAATTCCTAAACCTCCGAAAAAGAGTCCGGAGAGGATAAAAGCGATTACAAGCATTAATCCGCTCACTCCGCCGTAATCCCTTACAGCGGCGCAACGCATTGCCGGCGGCATTGCGTCTATGCGGTCAATGGTGCGGCGTATGTGCTTAAGGTAGATATAATTGCCGAAGGCTCCGTTTAAAGCTAAGAGCGCAAGCTGCATCAGCCGACCGAAGGGTAAAAATCCCGCGGCGAAAAATATTGCAAAGAACGCCACCGCTTCAATCGGCATTTTTCTGTAGGCGTACCAGTACCAGCCGAGACAGGCATACCAGTTCCAGCGCACATTGCTGCCGGAATTTTGCATGGCGGAAAAGGCATTGTTGTAGTATTGCCTTTCCTTGCCGATTATGTCGCTTATTTTTTCGGGAGCGTAATTCTTTACGGGGATGGGCTGAGGCTCAAAATCGTCCGCGCTTTTTTTCTGAGCTATGCCGCAGCCGTCGCAGAAAGCGGCGTCCAAAGCAAGTCTGCGTCCGCAGGCCGGGCAGAATTTACATTCCTGCCGTTGAGCATCCGAATCGGCGTCCGTAGCGAAAGCCTCTGTTTCAAAAATGTTGTTGTCGTCCATCGGACTATGCACCTTCTTTTAACAAAAAATCATAGATTTGGGGAATTATTTATTTTGAATATATTCGTCGATGGCTTTTGCGGCGCTCTTTCCGGCACCCATTGCAAGAATTACCGTAGCCGCTCCGGTAACGGCGTCTCCGCCGGCGTATACGCCTTCTCTGGAGGTGAGTCCGTCGTCGCCGTTAGTAACGATGCAGCCCTTGCGGTTGGTGTTTAGGCCGGGAGTCGTGGAGCGGATAAGGGGATTGGGGCTTGTTCCGATAGACATAATCACCGTGTCAACCTCAAGCTCAAATTCGCTGCCCTTCTTTTCCACCGGACGGCGGCGGCCGCTTTCGTCAGGCTCGCCAAGCTCCATTTCTATGCAGCGTATTCCCCTGACATTTCCGTTTTCGTCGCCGAGAATTTCCACGGGATTGCTGAGAGTCCTGAAGATTATGCCCTCCTCCGTGGCGTGTTCCACTTCTTCCTTACGGGCGGGAAGCTCCTCCATGCCTCTGCGGTAGACAATATATACGGTTTCCGCGCCTATGCGCATTGCGCTTCTGGCCGCGTCCATAGCCACGTTGCCTCCGCCTACGACAGCTACGCTTCTGCTTTTTTTAATGGGAGTTTTGCTTGCGGGCATATAGGCCTTCATAAGATTTACTCTTGTAAGGTATTCGTTGGCGCTGTATACGCCCTTAAGACTTTCGCCCGGAATGTTCATAAATCGGGGGAGTCCGGCGCCGCTGCCGATAAATACGGCTTCGTTGCCCATTTCAAAAAGCTCGTCTACAGTGAGTACCTTGCCGATTACCATATTTGTTTCGATATCCACGCCGATGGCTTTTAGGTTTTCGATTTCCTTCTGCACTATTTCCTTTGGCAGACGGAACTCCGGAATACCGTACATAAGCACGCCGCCGGCAGTGTGAAGCGCTTCGTAAACCGTTACCTTGTATCCCAGCTTGGCCAAATCTCCGGCGGCGGTAAGTCCGCTGGGGCCGGAACCCACTATTGCCACCTTATGTCCGTTGGGTACGGGCATTTTGGGCTTTTCCGAAGTGTGTTCCCGATGATAGTCCGCAACAAAGCGTTCGAGACGGCCTATCCCCACGCTTTCGCCCTTTATTCCTCTGACACATTTGCCCTCGCACTGGCTTTCCTGCGGACATACTCTGCCGCATACGGCGGGGAGGGCGCTGCTTCTGTCGATTATTTCAAAGGCGCCTTCCATATCCTCGTTGGCGACTCTTTCGATAAACGCGGGGATATCTATTGCCACAGGACACGCGGAAGCGCAGGGCTTGTTTTTACAGTTAAGGCATCGCTTGGCCTCGTTTACAGCCATTTCGTAGGTGTAGCCCGTAGCCACCTCTTTAAAGTTTTTGGCCCTTACCTTAGGATCCTGAGAGGGCATGGGGCATTTCACGCTGCTCATATTTCTTTCCGCCATTTTACCTTGCCTCCTTCTTAAAAAGACCACATTCTTCCTCTCGGGCGCGCCGCTCAAAATCCCGGTACATTCCGCCCCGACTCATAGCCTCGTCAAAATCCACCTGATGACCGTCAAAATCCGGGCCGTCAACGCAGGCGAACTTTGTTTCCCCGCCTACCGTAAGGCGGCAGCCGCCGCACATACCCGTGCCGTCAATCATAATGGGGTTCATGGAAACAACGGTTTTTATATCGTGCTTTTTCGTCACTTCGCAGACGAATTTCATCATAATAAGCGGGCCGATGGCGATAACCTCGTCGTAAGCGTTTCCTTCGGTTATAAGCTGCTCCAAAGCGGCGGTAACAAGACCCTTTTCGCCGTAGCTGCCATCGTCGGTCATAATTTTAAGCACGTCGCTTACATTTTTAAATTCTTCCTCAAGTATGAGCAGGTCTTTATTCCTAAAGCCCACAACGGAGTGTACCTCGCAGCCCAAAGCGTGGAGCTTCTTCGCGATGGGGTACGCAATGGCGCAGCCTACGCCGCCGCCCACAACGCACACCCTTTTAAGCCCCTCGACACGGCTGGGAACCCCAAGAGGACCTACAAAATCGTGGATATAGCCGCCCTGCTCCAAAGTATTAAGTTCCATTGTGGCTCCGCCAACGATTTGGAAAATTATCGTCACAGTACCCTTCTCGCGGTCAAAGTCCGCAATTGTCAGCGGAACTCTTTCTCCGTCCTCCGTGGCGCGGAAAATGATGAACTGACCCGGCTCCGCCTTCCTTGCAATGAGGGGAGCCTCCACCACCATTTTTGTCACCGTAGGATTGAGAGGGGTCTTTTCAAGAATCTTAAACATACCGAAATACTTCCTTTCAATAGACTACCTTTTATTATAACAAAAAAAATCATAAAAGGCAATGGCTAAATTTTGCTTTTTATGATAAAAAAGTTGCTATATTTCTTCATGCAAGGGGAAAGCGGCTGTCACTATTGTGTGATAGCCGCTTTTCGTATGTCTGCCCCGCAAACCGGAATTGTTATTTGCGGTTTGGTTTCCTTTTAACAGCCAATAGTTTAGTTATAAATCCTAATCGGTGCATTTATAGCTATTTATGCGCACTGTCTTTGTTTCATTGTCCCAGCTTACATTATAGCCCAATTCTTCAGCCACAAAGCGTATCGGTATGAGCGTTCGCCCATCAATTATCACGGCCGGTTTTGCCATCTTCTTTTCAGCCCCGTCTATGAGAGCGGTATCGCTTCCGATTGTAAGGACAATAACCTTTCCTTTATTGTTTACGGTCACGGTTTGGGCGTTTCCATCCCACTTGAACTCCGCGCCGAGCGGCTCCAATGCCTTCCTCACCGGAAGCATGGTCGATCCTTCGATTATAATCGGATTTACGTCAAAAGCAA
>CAZKBV010000075.1:0-3846 GCA_964551215.1 uncultured Oscillospiraceae bacterium
CTGAAATGGAACCCGCCGCCTTAGAGGCGGGGGACATCTGCGCTTAGGTTATTTTAACCTATTTCTACTTTGACAAAAGCATTCTGTCGTTTGAAAGAGCGTCGCCGCTGGTCATCTCGAACTTTTTAAGCAAATCGGGAACGGTTAGATTTTTCTTTTCCTCGCCGGAAACCTCAAAAATGATTTTTCCGTCGTCCATCATTATAAGCCTGTTGCCCAGACGGATTGCGTCCATCATATTATGAGTTACCATAAGAGCGGTAAGGCTGTTTTTACTGATAATCTGCTCTGTAAGCTCAAGCACCTTCGCCGCGGTTTTCGGATCCAGCGCGGCGGTATGCTCGTCAAGCAAAAGCACCTTCGGCTTGCGCATTACAGCCATTAACAGCGTCAAAGCCTGACGCTGACCGCCGGAAAGAAGCCCCACCTTGCTTGTGAGTCTGTTTTCAAGGCCCAAACCGAGCTGTTTAAGCTGTTCGCGGTACATTTCTCTTTCGCTGTTCTTTATCGCCCATCCAAGGCCCCGAAATTTTCCGCGCCGGTAAGCCAGAGACATATTTTCCTCAATCTGCATATCCGCAGCGGTTCCCATCATCGGGTCCTGAAAAACGCGGCCCAAAAATACGGCTCGCTTGTGTTCGGGAAGCCTCGTCACGTCTTCGTTGTCAATCATAATGCTGCCCCTGTCCACGGGGAAAACGCCGCATATGGAATTGAGCAGGGTGGATTTTCCGGCGCCGTTGCCGCCGATTATGGTGACAAAATCGCCCTCGTTAAGAGTGAGATCCACGCCGTTCAGAGCCTTTTTCTCATTGACCGTACCCTTGTTAAAGGTTTTGTATATGCCTTTTGCTTTAAGCATTACGCCTCCTCCTTTCCGGGTTTCATTTCATTGATTTTCTTTTTCCAGAAGGGAATGGCAAGGAATACCGCGACCACAAGAGCGGAGAACAGCTTAAGGTCGTTCGCGTTAAGACCCATGCTCAGTACGAACGTCATGACGATATAATAGATAATTCCGCCGACAATCGCCGAAAGAAGCCTTAGCGCAAAATTTTTAAACAGCTTTCCGAAAAGCACCTCGCCGATAATTACCGCCGCAAGGCCGATAACAATGGCTCCGCGCCCCATATTTATATCCGCGAAGCCCTGATACTGAGCCAGAAGCGCGCCGGAAGCGGCGACAATGCCGTTGGAAATAACAAGCCCGATAATCTTATTTGTGTTGGTATTTATTCCGTTGGCGCGGGCCATATTTTGGTTATTGCCCGTCGCCCGCAGGGAATGACCCAGCTCCGTGCCGAAAAACCAATACATCACAACAATAATCGCTATGGCGAACCCTCCGCCCACAGCTATCGCCTTCGGCACAAAACGGCTGGACAGCAAAATTTTATACTTATCAATCGAAACGGACATATTTGACCGCCCCGACATAATTCTCAAATTTATTGACCAAAGGGCCAGTTGGGTAAGTATACCCGAAAGAATGGCGGGAATACCGAATTTTGTATGAAAAATTCCCGTTGCCAGACCGGCGAGACATCCAACGAGAAAAGCCAGAAGCATCGCGAGCCACACATTCTTTCCCGAGCCTATACAGACTGCCAGCACCGCGCCGCCTGTGGCGAAGGAGCCGTCAACGGTAAGGTCGGCTATGTCAAGAATTTTAAAGGTTACGTACACGCCCATTGCCATTATGCCCCATATTATACCTTGGGCGACGGCGCCGGGCAACGAATTGATGAATCCCAGCATATCTGATTTTCCTTTCTTCTTCCGCGATTGCCGTAAAACGTGCAATGGAGCACGGCTCCATTGCACGCACGGTTTTTTTGATACGCGGAGAAATGTTATTCTTCCGTCGCTATGGGTTCATAGCCTTCGGGTATGGCAAGACCGAGAGCCTCCGCCCGCTCGGCAACATACTTCTTAGTAAGGTCTGTTGCGTACTTGATTTCCATTTCGGCGGGATTTGCGCCATTTACGAGAATATCATAAGCCATTTCGCCGGCAACCTGACCGATGCTGTAATAGGATATCGAGAGCGTCGCTACGCCGCAGCCTTGGCATATGCCTTCTTCGCCGGCAATTACGGGAATGTTGGCGGGAATGACAATGCTGGCGATAAGCTCTGTGTTGGAAGCGGCCGTGTTATCGGTGGGGATATAGAGAGCGTCGCTGGCGGCGCAGGCGGCCTGTGTTACGGCGGCAACATCGTTGGAATCGGCAAAGGTGTAAACCGCTGTTTCGTATCCAAGATTGGCAAGCTCCTCGGCAACAATATCGCACTGATACTTTGAGTTAGCCTCGGCGGAGCAGTAAAGAAGGCCTATCTTCTGAGCGTCGGGGACAAGCTCCTTAAACATAGCGGCCTGTTCCGCAAGGGGAGCAAGGTCAGCCGTACCGGTAATGTTTCTGCCGGTAACGCCCGTCCAGTCGTCTATGTCAAGAGCCGTCGCGTAGTCGGTGATGGAGGTGCCGACGATGGGGATGTCGGCTGTGGCGGTTGCCGCCGCTTGGAGAGCGGGAGTGGCGTTCGCGAAAATAAGATCGGTCTTTGCGGAAATGAACTGGTTCACAATGGTGGAGCAGGTCGCGCTGTCGTTGGAGGCGTTCTGATTGTCAATTTCAACCTTATCGCCGAGCTTTTCGGTCAGCACGTCTATAAAGCCCTGCGTAGCCTCATCGAGAGCGGGATGCTGAACAAGCTGAACGATGCCGACTTTATATGTCTTGTCGGCTTCCGTTTGGCCGGAGCCGCCATCGGAAGCGGGGGTTGCCGGATTCGAGGCGGTTTCGCCGCAGCCGGCAAAGGCCGCCGCCACCAGAGACGCGGCAAGAACAGGCGCAAAGAGCTTCTTAAAATTCTTCATTTTTTATTCCTCATTTCTTTAATTTAAAATACGGGTCGAAGACACGCCACGACCCGTATTTTTTAATCAATTTTCAAGATTATTCAACAACAAAGTTGTAGCCGTTAGCAACGGGGATACCAAGGTTTGTCTCGGAGAGAACCTTATCGAAGTCTACACCCTTAACAACGGAAACCTCTATATTTGTTGTGTTTTCGGGGATCGCACCGTCTGTAAGCACCTCTGTAATCTCACCGTTAGAACCAAGGGTGGTTGCACGTGAGCGTACACCGATAGGAGTCTTACCGTTAAGGTATGTTACAACAACTGTAAGTTCTTCGTCTTCAACGGTTACACTGCCCGTATAAGCTTCATTCAGCTTAGCGCTAATCTTGAGCGAATGTCCGTTAGCGCCGTTGGGATTGTAGGAAGCTTCAACAACCATGGGAAGATCCTTGGCGGGAGCTTCGGCAACCTTAACCGTAAGAACTACGGTAGTTGTTACGCCTTCGCCCAGCTCATAGCCTTCGGGAACCGTTACGGTACCGGTAACTGTTGTTTCGCCTACAGCGGAGGTATCGGGCGCGCCGTCCCAAACAACCGCAAGCTCAACAGTCTCGTCGGAGCCCTTAATTATAGCGGTTACGGTTTTGGGGAGAGTTACCTCGGCGCCTACCGTAACGGCAGCTGTGGGAGCAACGATACCTTCGATAACATCGGCGGTGGGTTCGGTGGATTCTTCCTTAACGGTAACCTTAGCGGTTACGGTATTGGAAACGCCTTCGCCCAGCTCATAGCCCTCGGGAACCGTTACGGTACCTGTAGCTGTCTTTTCGCCGGCTGTGGTTGTATCGATTGTCGCGGGATCCCATGTAACGGCAAGCTCAACCTCTGCGCCGTCAGCAGTAGCCTTAACCGTCGCGGGAAGGGTTACTTCCGCGTTAAGCTCAACTGTCTGGTCAGCGGGAGCTTCGATAGCTGTGATAACCTT
>CAZKBV010000075.1:3946-7516 GCA_964551215.1 uncultured Oscillospiraceae bacterium
CAATTGCTCCAAGATCCTTATCCGCGTCAGCAACTTCAACATCGGCATAGGTCTTATAGAGGTAACCGGGCTTGCCGATTACAACCTGATATTTGCCGGGCGCAACTTCAATAGCATAGCTGCCGTCAGCCGCAACCGTACCGGCTGTCTCGTCAGCCGTGGCTGTTACGTCGCTGAGATTGCCCGCTACAGAAATTGTACCGATAATCTTATATGTACCTGCTTCCTCATCGGTGAGGTCCGCAAGCTCTGTTACAGGAGCGGTAATATCGGTTCCACCGCACCATACATCGTATTCTTTACCGGGGGTGAGCTTGAAGGTGTAAGAGAACGCGCCTTCCTGAGCCGTTTCCTGGTCGATGTAACGGATCTGGCTATCATCAACGGTAGCAATGCTGACTCCTTTTTCAACCACAAGGATCGTGGCTTCCTTGGAATCTTCACTGCCGTCGATAGTACCGCTTACAGTTACGGCACCCGTCGCCTTGTCTGCTTCGCGCACAACGTCAACGGAAGTAATGCTGATTTCCGCGGCGAAAGCGCTGATGCCCAGAGCCATAGCACAGCTTGCGGCCCCGACAAGGACTTTGCCAAATAAATTTTTCATTTTTTAAACTCCTTTCAGTTAAAATTAAAATGTAATTTTTGCGATGTTCGTCGAGCCGATTCAGCCCGCGGTCCCTCATATGCGCGGTCATTCGGCCCAACCATTACATACTTTAAGTATACCATAACTTTTATTTTTTGCAAGTGTTTTTTGCAAATCTTGCTGAAAATTTTTATTTTCGGCATTTTGAATAATTTTTTAATGTCACTTTTGTAAAATTTGTCTATTACATATTACGGCGGCGGTAATAAGCGTCGCCGGAAAGCCTTAGGGAAAAGCGCCGACGCCGCGGCGCAAAGAAGGCTGTTACTCCTCCTCGGAGGCGGTTTCCTTCGGTTCTTCGGCGGGGGTTTCCTCGGGAGAATCAGCCTCCGCTTCCCAAGCTTCGGCGTCTATGGCGCCGTCCGTCTCCGCTTCCGCTTCCGCCTTTCGGCTCAGCTCCTCTATTTCGCCGTTAAGGCGTTCAACCTCGGCGCACTTGTCGGCTATAACCGCGGAAATATCCTCCCCCGCGTTCCTCGCGTCAAAGGCCGCCATGCCGATTTCCCGATAAAGGGAGTTTATGTCGCGGCGTATGTCGGCAATTTTTATGCGTATTTTCACAACGTCATAAACCTCGTTCGCCTTTTTACCGGCCTTGTCGGCCCAGTCCAAAGCCACGTCCCGCGCTTTGTTGAGCTTGTTCCCCGCATTTTTCATGATTTCATCCATGTCCATTTTTTTAACCTCCTTTATTATTTGTTTATAGTGTACCACTTTTTTTTAAATATGTCTATAGTTTTTATGAAATATTTCCAAAATTTTTTTATCGAAAAACACCAAAAGCGTTCCGGAGCGAATCGCGTGGGGCGAGCCTTACGGACATGGGATTTACGAATCTTGCAAAAAGTGACGAATTATTTCCTTTTTTTCAATTATTTCGTCTATGCGGTTAACGTAGTCCCCCGCCTCCTTCGGATTGAACACCCGCTCGATGCGGCCGCCTCGGACAAGCTTCGCGGAAGCTCCCGCTCCCATAGCGAGAATTGTATGTATTTCTTCCATAATATATATATTGTAAAGACACTCGTGGCCCTGCTTGGCAAAGCCCACGTTTTCCAGATTGCCGAGAGTGTTTTTCTGTTTGTACATATAATAGGGATTGGCGCCGTAGGCTTCCAGCTTCTCGCGGCAAAGCGCCATCATTTCGTCCGCGTCGGAGGCAAAGCGGTATTTGTCAAAATCCGCCCTCATTACGGCGGCACGTTTAAGATACATGGTGTGTACGGTCACGGCTTCGGGGCCGAGAGCCGTTATTTTATCAAGAGTTTCCCCAACCATTTGGGGCGTTTCCTCCGGCAGACCCACTATAATGTCCGCGTTTATGCTTGTTATTCCGCTTCCGCGAGCCAGCTCAAAGGCTCGGCGGACGTCCTCGACGCTGTGGCGGCGGCCTATGGCGTCCAAAGTTTTTTGGTGCATGGTTTGGGGATTTACGCTTATGCGGTTTATGCCGTTTCGGGCAAGCATATCCGTCATTTCCGCGGTAAATGTGTCGGGGCGGCCGGCCTCAACGGTAAATTCCCGAACATAAGACATATCAAATTCGGTTTTTACGGCCTTTATAAGCCTTTCGAGAAGCTCCGGCGAAAGCGCGGTGGGGGTTCCGCCGCCGAAGTAGACGGACACGGGGCGAAGCCCCAGCTCTTGCGCCAAACTGGCGACGGTCTTTATTTCCTTTACGCAGGCGTCAACGTAAGGAACCACAAATTTGCGGTTATGCTCCACAGCCTGAGAGATAAAGGAGCAGTACGCGCAACGGGACGGGCAAAACGGCACCCCTACGTAAAGGCTTACGTCCCTTTCTGTCCCCCCTTGAAGGAGGGAGCGTTCCTTCTTTGCCACATTCAGCGCCAGAAGCGCCCGATTAGGCTCTATCCAGTATTCGTCCTCCATAAAGCGGAGTATTTCTTCCTCCGCCGTTCCTTTGTCAAGCATTTCCCTGACGATTTTCGCCGGACGGATGCCCGTGGATATTCCCCACGGCGCCGGCATTCGGGATATTTTGCGGCAGGCAATAAAGGCGGATTTTTTCACGCAGTCGGAAAGCCGCTTTTCGTCCGCGTCCGCCCTAACGGGAAAGTCGCCCTCGCCGGTTTGTCCTCCGTGGGAAACAACGGTATGCACGTTTGAATTTTCCAACGTGCTGACGGCGGTAAATTCCCCGTGGAGGTCAAAGAAAAGCTGGATTATCTGTTCCACGGCCGTGCGCCTGTCGTGGCCTTCGGTTATAATCAAGGCTGCACCTCATTCGCGTATGGATTATATTTCCTTTCATCGCCAATATTTGTAGCGGGGCCGTGGCCCGGCAGGAGCAGAAATTCGTCGGGAAAGGAGGAAAGGACTCTCTTTACGGAAGCCATCTCATCGGAAAAGCTGCCGTAATCGAAACGCCCCACGCTGCGGTAAAATATAAGGTCGCCGCAGAAAACCGAGCCGCCGATGGAATAGCAGACTCCGCCGGGGCTGTGGCCGGGGGTGTGCATTACGGAAAATTTCATCGTGCCGAAGGAAAGCTCACCGCCGTCGCGGACGAAAACGTCCGGCTCAAAAACAGGGGGCGTTTCGCCGGTCATGAAGCTGAGACTTTTATTCGGATCGGTTATCATTTCGGCGTCGTCCCGATGGATATACGCCTTGGCCCCCGTTTTCTCCTTTAAGGCCGCCACGGCTCCGATATGGTCAAAATGGCCGTGGGTAAGGAGTATGGCTTTAAGGGGACGGGGTTTTTCGATTTCGGCCATAAGCCGCTCCGGCTCCGCGCCGGGGTCAATGATTACGGAACATTCTTCGTCCCACAAAAGATAGCAGTTTGTCTCAATACTGCCAACACATATTTTTTTGCTGTTTATCGGCATAAGGCACCTCCTTTAAATCGGAGCAACGCTCCATAAAGCTTGCTTGAAACGGAGCTTGCGAACGAT
>CAZKBV010000076.1:0-7475 GCA_964551215.1 uncultured Oscillospiraceae bacterium
TAAAAAAACGGCTCAAAGGGGCTTTATTTTCGCTTCGTTTTCAATTTAAGAGAGGAGTTTTAGTATGAAAGCGGTAATTCTTGCCGGAGGCGAGGGCGCGCGTCTGCGGCCTCTTACCTGTGCTATGCCCAAGCCCATGCTTCCCGTTATGAACGCCCCACTTATGGAGCATACTCTGCGGCTGCTTAAAAACAACGGCTTTACTGAAATTGCGGTGACGCTGGGATATTTGGGCGGCAAAATAAAGGATTGCTTCGGCAGCGGCCGTGCTTTGGGAGTGAGCCTGGAGTATTTTTCCGAAGCCTCCCCCTTGGGTACTGCCGGAGCCGTAAAAAACGCCGAGGAATTTTTTGACGGGGATTTCCTTTGCGTAAGCGGAGATATTATCACCGATGTAAATTTGGGGGAGCTTACGGATTTCCACAAAAACAAGAACGCCCTTATGACAATGGCGCTTGTTAAATCCGCCCTGCCGATGGACTACGGCACGGTTTCCCTGCGCTCCGACGGAAGAATAGAGCGTTTTTCGGACAGCCCCGACTGGAGCGGCGCCGACAGCGCGTATGTAAACGGAGGAATATACGCCTTTTCCAAAGAAATTTTTTCCCATATAAAAAAGAACAAAAACACGGATTTCTTCCGAGATGTGTTTCCCTCCCTTACGGGCGGCGAAATTTATGCTTTAAAGCTGGAAGGCTACTGGATGGATTTGGCGGACATAGGCTCCTACAGAAGGTGCCACGCCGACATAATGGATAAAAAGGTCAGCGTATTCCTTCCCCCTCAGAATGAGGAGGGAATATGGCTGGAGGACGGCGTGCTTGTGGAAAAGGGGGCGGTGCTTCGTCCGCCGGTATATATCGGCAGCGGAAGCCGCGTAAAGCGGGGCGCGAGAATAGAACCCTACAGCGTTCTCGGTCGGGGAGTAAGCGTAAGCTCCGGAGCGGGAATAAAGCGCAGTGTTGTGCTGAGCCGATGCCGTATTGAGGAAAACGCCCAGCTCAGAGGATGCGTGGCGGACGAGGAGGCGGTTTTCGGTCGAGGCTGCGCCGTTTACGAGCAGGCGGTAATGGGGCGCGGAAGCGTTGCCGGAGAAAACTGCGCCGTGAAGCCTTCGGTTAAAATATGGCCGGGCAAGGAAATACCGGCGGACACGGTGCAGCGGAAAAATCTTATTTGGGGAAGCTGCCTCAGCGACCGTATCTGGACAAAAACGGGAATATGCGGCGTGCTGGGGGCGGAGATTACGCCGGAGCTTTCCGCCAGATTAGGCGCGGCGGCAGGAAGCCTGTTCCCCGGCAGAATAGCCGTTTCCGACTACGGCGCTCCGGCCTGCGCAATGCTTAAAAGCTCCTTGGCAGGAGGCATACTTTCCGCCGGAGCGAGACTTTACGACTTCGGCGAGCAGCCCCTTCCCGTCAGCCGCAGCGGCGTAAGGTTTCATTCTATGAATATGGGAATTTCCGTAAACGTGTTCACGCGGGGCGGAACGGAATACGGGGAAATACGCTTTATCTTCCCCTACGGCGACCCGGGTCCGGAATTTATGGAAAAGCTGAAGCAGCGCTTCGACGCGGAGGACTTTGTCCGAGGCGGAGGGGAAAACATCCATGAGGAGGAATACCTCTTTGAATATAAGCTGTTTTATCTGAAAAACCTTATAAATTCCACTAAAAAGCAGAGCCTGGGATATAAGCTGATAATAGGCGGCGGCTCCCCTTGGGCGGAAAGGCTTCTTAAAAGCGCCGGAAGCGACCTTAACTGCCATGTTGAGACGGCTCCCTGTGAAACCCCCGCCGAAATTTCCGACCTTATAAGGCGGGAAGGAGCGGATTTGGGGGCGGTGATAGATCCCTCCTGCCAGCAACTCACCCTTATCGACGGCTGCGGGCGGATACTTTCGGCGGAGGAATACACTCTTTTGAGCGTTCTTGCGGTGCTTATGAGCCATAAGAACCCCCGAATTTACGTGCCGGTTTCCGCCCCCTCCGGAGCGGAGCGGCTTGCCGCCCGCTACGGGGGAGAGATAGTCCGCACCAAAACCTCGGCTCACAGCCTTATGAAGGAGCTTACAAAATCCGACGAAGCCATGCTCAGCGACCAGTTTATATACAATTTTGACGCGGTGGGCGCAATTATAAAGCTGATGGATTTTATGAAAAGCGAAAATCTGTCGCTGTCGGAGCTGATATCCCGTCTGCCGGAAACTCACATGGTTCACACCGCCGTGGACTGTACGGAGTGCGGTCTTACGCCGGAGGAGCTTGGGGAGCTTCACAAGGACGCCTCGGCGGACTTCACCGACGGAATCAAGCTCACCTTTGACGGGGGCTGGGTGCTTATCCGTCGGGACGAAAATTCCTCCGCGCTGAGCATAGTAAGTCAGGGCTGCGACGGCGAATACGCCCGCGAGCTGGCGGATATGTGCGTCAGCGAGATAATAGGCGGCAAAGCGCGTTAAAGTGTAAAATAAAAGCTCTTGAACCGAGCCTTTCGGCGGATTCAAGAGCTTTTTCCGTATGGCCGCATAAGTGGTTTTACTTGGAGATTTTTATCTTCTTTTCTTTTTCTTTCCTTTTGAGTCCATAAAAATCGGAACTGCGATTACGGCGATTACAGCGGCGGCAGCGAGAATGTATATCCATACGGGAAGGGCGCTACCCTTGACCTTGCCCCATGCCGTAAGCACCTTTTCGTTCTGATCGCCGAAATCCTCCATAACGCCGCAGCGGTAGGTGGTGTCCATGTCGGGATACTGGGCTTGGAGCTGGCGGTTTTTTTCCGAGGTGCGGATTATGGCTCTGCCGTCGGTAAGGCGGTCGTCGGAAAGGGTGTCGCCGAAGAAATAGCTTAAATCGTAGGGTTCGCCGTCCTCCTCGTCGTACCGGTCAAGCATAAGGTCAAAAATATCGTCTCCGGCGATTGCGCTGGTATAGCCTATGAAATCCACGTTCATGGCGGCAATGTCGCTGCGGCAGAGGAAGTTTACGAAGTCTTGGGCAAGCTCGGTGTTGGCTCCCTTGGGCATTACCCAGCCGTCAAACCAGATGGTGCTTCCTTCGTCGGGAACAACATAGCAAAGCTCCTTGCCGTCCTCTTCTTCGGCGAGATCCATGGAATATACGGCATCGCCGCTCCATGCTACGTTGGCGTCGATTTTGCCGGTTACAATATCGCTTTTTCCGCTGTCAACCTCAAAGCCGTAGATGTTTTCCTTCATTTCCTTAAGAGCTTCTTCAACCTTTTCTATGGATTTATCATCCACGCGGTTTACTATTTCCTGAGTGCGGCTTTGAAGCTCCTCGCCGGTTATCTCGCCGCTGTCGTATTTTGCGCGGTTGGCGCGAAGCTCCTCGCCGTAAACCTTCAAAAGGCCTATAACGTAAGCGTCGCGGGAGGTGTCCTTGCAGGTTGTGGCGTTTTTGTATTCCGGATTCCAAAGAATATCCCACGAGGTAACGTCCTTTTCGTTCTTTATGGCTTCGGGATTGTAAAGTATCCCCACGCTTCCCCACATATACCCCACGGCATAGTCCGTCCAGCCGTTTTTCTCGAACAAATCGGAAATATAGGGGGAGAGGTTTGCGGTGTAGTTGGGCATTTTGGAAAGGTCGTACTTTTCAAGCATTATTTTTTCGTCGGAGCCGCTTTGAGTTTCCAAAAGCATCTTTTGAATTATATAGTCCGACGGGCAAACAAGGTCATACTGGGTTTTGCCTGTGCGGAGGGTGTTGAGCATGGTTTCGTTGGTTTCAAAGGTGTCGTACTGAATACGCGCCTTTTTTCCGGTGCGGCTTTCATAGTCCTCCTCCCAAAGCTCCATGACGGATTTGTCCACCTTCCGGCCGTCCTCGTCGGTGCCGTCGTAGATGTAGTCCTGCCAGTTGTACACTCTCAGCACGGCTTCGGCTTCTTCGTCGGCAAGAGCGGGAAGCGCGCCTATGGTAAGCGCAAGGGAAAAAATAAGGGAAAGAACAAGGGTAAGGAATTTTTTCAATTTATACATCTCACTTTCGGATTATTTTTCTTTCTTTTTGCTGTTAAGATTTGCGAGAAACAGCACAAGCAGAGCCAAAAGAGTTATTATTGTGGTTAAAGCTCTCAGCGAGGGGGGAAGAGTCCCCTTTTTGCTGGTTACGCCGTAGACATAGGTGCTTAAGGTCTGGTACGCGGTATCCTTGGTAAAGGCGGTAATGATGTAGTCGTCCAGACTGAGGGTGACGGAAAGGATGAATCCGCTTATTATGCCGGGAATAACCTCGGGCATTATAACCTTTTTAAGGGCGTAGGCGGGCGTTGCCCCCAAATCCATAGCCGCCTCGTAAATGTTGGGGTCCATCTGCATGAGCTTGGGCCGTACGCTGAGCACAACAAAGGGTATAGTAAGCACCACATGGCCTATGAGCAGCGTCAAAAAGTTAAACTTGACGCCGCAGAATACAAAAAGTATCGTTAGGGAAAGAGCCGTGACGATTTCCGCGTTCATTATGGGAATCTGCCCTATACCCTCCATTACGGCCTTGCTTTTTTTGCCGCTGTAAAATATGCCTATTGCTCCCGCCGTACCCAGCACGGTGGAAACCGCCGCCGAGGAAAAGGCCACGATGAAGGTATTTACTGCCGCCGACATAATTTCGCTGTTTTTAAACAGAGAAGCGTATAGCCGGAGAGAGAAGCCGTTCCATGTGCCTATGAGCTTCGCGTCGGTGAAGCTGAATATTATCAGCACCAATATGGGGGCGTACATAAGCAGCAGCACAAGATAGACATAAAATTTGCCTATAAAATCAAGGAGAGAGTTTTTCCCCATTACCAAAGCCCTCCTCTCGCGTCGTCCTCGGTTTCAATGTTTCGGGTGGCAAAGCTGCCGATAACTATCATAACCAGCATTATCAGCGCCACAAGACTTCCCATGTGCCAAAGACCTTGGTCAAAGTAAAGCTGTATGCTGTTGCCTATGAGGGAGATTTTTCTTTCCCCCATAACATCGGAAATAACGTAGCTGCTCATTGTGGGCATAAATACCATAGTCGCCGCCGAAACGATGCCGGGCATTGTCATGGGGATTATGGTTTTTACAAATGTCTGCATGGGCCTTGCCCCCAAATCGTAGGAGGCTTCGATAAGACTGCGGTCCATCTTTATCATGGTGGTGTAAAGGGGGAGTATGGTAAAGGGCAGATAGTTGTATACCATGCCTATCATGGTGGAAATGAAGGGGTGCTGCCCGCCGTTAAGACCCAACCAATAAAGCAAATCCCTTGCCGCCGCCGTTCTCAGCACAAAGTTTATCCACATGGGCATTACGAAAAGCAGAACCGTCGCCATTGTGAAGCCCAGATTTTTCTTCGCCAGAAGGTACGCGGCGGGGTAGCCTATCAGCAGACACAGCGCCGTGTTCCCGAAGCCGATAAGCAGGCTCACTATCAGGGTGTTGATATTGTTGGAATTGCTGAAAAACTCCACAAGATTGCTTACCGAAGGGGTTCCGTTTTGATCCGTCACCGCGTAGGAGATTATAAGAATCAGCGGCACCACCACAAACAGCACCATAAATACCATATAAGGCACCGCAAGGAATTTCCGCTGAAAGCGGAGACTACCTTTTCGCATACTTCTTCGCCTCCCCCTTAAGGACAAGACCGATGTTTTCCGGACTTATGCGAATTCCCACCCGATCCCCTTCGTCGTAGGTGTATTCCGTGCCGAGAACGAAATCCTCGTCCTCGTCGGTGCGGACGGTGAGAACATAGTGGTCGCCCTTGTATATGGTTGCCACAACGCTGCCCTGAGCGGTTCCCTCGTCCACATCGTCCAATATTTCTATTTTGTCAAGGTCAACCGTGGCTTTGACGTCGGCGTCGGTAAAGTCGTATACAGTCCCGTCCGGCCCGATAACGTAGCCCTCCCCGTCCAGCTTGGAATCGGGGATAAGCCGTGTTACATCGCAGGGGAAGGGACATTCCGAAATTACCACATTGTTGTTTTTGTCAATATAAGCGTCGTCGTAGACGTTGGCGGTAAGCTCCTTTTTCATAATATGTATGCCGTCCGGCTCTATTATGATGCCCGCCTCGCAGTCTATAGGAAGGTTTCTCGTGTCCTGAATTATGACCTCGCTGCGTCCGGCCATAAGGGTGTATTCGTAGTGTATTCCTTTGAATACCTTGCTTACGAGGCGGCCATTTACCATGCCCCGGCCGACGGGAACGATTTTTATGTCCTCCGGACGGACGACCACGTCCACCTTTTCATTTTTGTCGAATTCGTCAAGCGCGTCGAATATATGCCCCAAAAACCGCACCTTAAGCTTGTCTATAACCGTGCCGTTATAGATGTTGCTTTCACCGATGAAGTCGGCAACGAAGGCGTTTGCCGGCTCGTTATATATGCCCTCCGGCGTGCCTATCTGCTGTATCATGCCGTCCTTCATAACCACAATGGTGTCCGAAAGAGTAAGGGCTTCCTCCTGATCGTGGGTCACATATATAAAGGTTATGCCCAGCTTTTTGTGCATTTCCTTAAGCTCTATCTGCATTTCCTTGCGCATTTTAAGGTCCAAGGCTCCCAAAGGCTCGTCCAAAAGAAGAATTTCCGGCTCGTTGACAATGGCTCTGGCTATGGCGATACGCTGCTGCTGACCGCCGCTGAGGGTGGAAATATCCCTGTCCTCATATTCCTCCAGATCCACGATTTTTAACGCCGCTCTTACCTTTTCGCTTATTTCCTTTGACGTAAGACGGCGGGTCTTTCCGCCTTCGGCGGCTATTTTTTTCAGCTTAAGACCGAAGGCGATGTTGTCGTACACATCCAAATGCGGGAAAAGCGCGTACCGCTGGAAAACCGTGTTTACGGGACGTTCGTAGGGCGGAAGGCTCGAAATATCCTTGCCGTTAAGAAGAATTTCCCCCGACGTCGGCATTTCAAAGCCCGCTATCATTCTGAGGGTAGTTGTCTTTCCGCAGCCGGAAGGCCCCAGAAAGGTTATAAATTCTCCCTTTTTAACATATAGGTTAAAATCCTCCACCGCGTAGGTCTGCCCATAATGCTTTGAGACATTTTTCAGCTCGATAATGATGTTTTTGTTGTCCTTCACAACTGCGTCACCCCTTTAAATTTTACAAGAGAGCGTATCTCTTCACGATTTTTTGAAGCTCCGCCTTTGACGCGTCGGCCTCAAAATAAAAAAATACAATTGAGGGACTATGCACGTCAGCCCGCCAATTGTACCAAGTGGTATTTTATAATGTTTTTGGATAAATGTCAATAGTTTTTGCAAATTTTTTTGCGTTTTTTCCGGTTTAAAATTTTTATCGGCAAGGGAAAGCCCGCCCCGCAAAAAAGTTTAAAAATTATCCATTGACGGAAGGACAAAAAAATGCTATAATAAATATCATAATAAAATGTCGAAATTTATTCATATAACCTAAGCGCAGATGTCCCCCGCCTCTAAGGCGGCGGGTTCCATTTCAGAA
>CAZKBV010000077.1:0-7395 GCA_964551215.1 uncultured Oscillospiraceae bacterium
ACTATCCTTTACGCTTCCATATGCTTGCCAAGAAACCCGGCGGCGCTTTGGCAGAGCTTTTCCTCCACTTCCCCC
This sequence comes from uncultured Oscillospiraceae bacterium, assembly GCA_964551215.1. Taxonomy (GTDB): domain Bacteria; phylum Bacillota; class Clostridia; order UMGS1883; family UMGS1883; genus JAFLUQ01. The sequence goes on from CAZKBV010000077.1 coordinate 76, forward strand.
ATGCGGTCGCCGGTAAGATCGGTTATCATGACCACTGTGCCTATTGTGTCGCCTTCGCTTATTATGGGAGCCATAACGCCGGCATAGTATTTGTCGGCCCCGTCCACAATCGGCACAGGGTCTGAGCCGTCCGGCTCCATAACAAAGATGCGTTTTTCGTCCATCAGTCTTTCCAGCTTGTCGCTGATGCGCTTCTCGTGAAGCTCCTTTCGGGGAGCGCCCGATACGGCGATAACGTTGTCCTTGTCTGTTATAAGCACGGGATTGCCGCTGGTTTTGGAAAGCGTTTCGGCATATTCCGTGGCGAAATCCCCCAGCTCGCCGATGGGGGAGTACTTCTTAAAAATAACCTCGCCGTCCCGTTCGGTAAATATTTCCAGAGGGTCCCCCTCGCGGATACGAAGGGTGCGGCGTATTTCTTTGGGAATTACAACTCTTCCCAAATCGTCTATTCTTCTTACAATTCCGGTTGCTTTCATATATGAAATTCTCCTTTTTAATACGATAATACAATGTTACTATCGTATTATTTGCACGGGGAGAAATTTTATCCGTGGTAAATTTTTGCGTCGCTGCCGCCAAACTTATCCTTTTTTACTACGATTTTATTTTCGATTTTTTCCTTTAAAAGCTCCACGTGAGATATTATGCCGACGGTTCTGTTCCCTTCGGTGAGGCTGTTTAAAACATCTACGGCGGCTTCCAAGGCGGAGCTGTCAAGACTGCCGAAACCTTCGTCCACAAACATGGCCGAAAGCCGCACCCCTCCGGCGGAGGACTGTATTTCGTCGGAAAGCCCCAGAGCGAGAGCCAGAGAAGCCATGAAGGTTTCTCCGCCGCTGAGACTTTTAATGCTGCGAATTGAGCCGCTGTAGTGGTCGCTGACGCACAGCTCCAGCCCGCTTTTTCCGGTGAGATTTTCGGCTTCGGCGCTTCTGAGTAGCTCATACTGCCCCTTTGTCATAACCATAAGCCTTGTATTCGCCCGAGCAATTATTCTTTCAAAATAGGCGCGCTGTACGTAGGCCTCCAAGCGGATTTTTTCCCGCCCGGGAATGTCTCCGGCGGCGGCGTCCGCGAGGGCCTTAGTTTCGCTATAGCGGCCTTCCGCCGTGCGCAGATTTTCGCCCATTCCCTTTAAGCCTTCCAGCGCGGCGGCGTTTTTTGAAAGGAGGGCGGTCTTTTCCTCCCGTTTAAGGCTGAGGCGGTTTATTTCTTCCCGAAGGGCGGCGGCCTCCTTTTCCAGCTCAGCCGAAGGCGCGGCGGAGCCGTTTTCCTTAAGCCTTGCCCGCAGAGCGGCTTCCGCCGAACGGACGCCGCCGATTTTTTCTCGTATTTCGGCCAACATGGCCGAGGTACGCTCTATGTTATTTTCTAAGGCGGCCTTTTCCTTTTCCGCTTTTTCCAAGGCGGCGAGAGCTTCGTCCCTTGAGGAATAGGCGAGACGGGGCTTTAAGCTGTCGGCTTCGGCGTTAAAACGCCCCACTCCCTCCTCAAAGCGTATTTTTTCCTTTTCGAGCCTTGTTATTTCTTCGTTTAAAGCGGAAATTTCCTCGTTTACGCGGGGCAGCTCCTTTTCGAGAAGGCTCCGCCTTGCCAAAGCCGCCTCCGCTTCCTTCAGGGAATCCGCCGCTTCAGAGCGTCTTTCGCGGACGTCCGTAAGGACGGCGGTGTACTTCGCGGCTATTATGTCGGGGGATTCCTCCTTGCCGTCGTTTTGGCGGATAATGAGGCTTCGCTTGGCCGCTTCCTCCGCCGAGGCTTCCCCTGAGAGCCTTGCGGCCTCGGTTAGGGCTTTACGGCGCTTCTCCGCGGCGGTTTCCGCTTCCTTTATTTCTTCCTCGGAGGGGGTATTTTCGGGAACGGACGCCGGAGAGGGATGATTCAACGAGCCGCAGACGGGGCAGGGCGTTTCCGGCGTAAGCTTTGCCGCCAAAATTCCGGCGCGGGCGTCCAAAAAAGCGGCGTTGAGGGCGGCGAGCTTGTTTTGCAGGGCGGAATATTTTTCCTTTTCCGAAAGGTACTCTAACCGCTTTTCCTCAGCGGCGGCGGCAAGGATTTTCAAATGGGCGCAGTCCTTTAAAAGGCCGGTTGCCTTTTCTTCCTCTCGGCGCAGCTCCTCCCCAAGGTTCTTTATGCTTATTATGTCCTCACCGGCGGTTTTAAGGCTTTCCGCTTCGGCAAAATATTTTTCCGATTTTTCTTTGAGCAAAGCCGCCTTTTCTTTTGAATTTAACGCCGCCCTTTCCGCGTTTTCCGCTTTGAAGCGGCAGTCGGCGGCGTTTTTTTCCGCTTCCGCGAGGAGGGCGTAATCGCCCAAATTCCCTCGGACGGCGGCGATTTCTTCCCCCAAGGCTTTTATTTTGTTTTGGTTAGAGTCGCTTTTCGCTTCCTCGGCCATTGCCGTCAGGCCGGTTAATTCCGCCTCCAGCTTCTTTGCTTCCTCGGCCTTTTGTTCCGCCGCGGCAATGGTTTTTTCGTTTTCCGCCGCCAGAGCCGCCCTTTTGCCGAGACTGTCCCTTTGAAGGTTCAGCTCCTTTAGGCGGCGGGCGGTTTCTTCCGCTTCGGCGGAGGTTTTCTCCGTAAATTCCGACAGCAGCCTTTCGGCTTCGTCGGCGTCGGAGGGATGTATATTTTCCCCAAGCTCCCGTATTTTATCGAGAGAGGGGCAATCCGCTCCGGAGACGTAATACGCCGCGCTTCGGCGCAGAGCGTCCAGCGCGGCGCGGCTTTCGGACGTCTCGTTTTTAAGGCTTACGCGAAGGTCGTCGTACCTTTTCGTGTTAAAAAGGCGGCGGAAAATTTCGGTTTTCTCGTCCGTAGCGGCGCACAGCAGCTTCTCAAATTCCCCTTGGGCAAGCATGGATATTTTGGAATACTGGTTTTTATCCACGCCCATTATTTCCGTTACGGCGCGGGTCACCTCCCGACTGCCGGTTATGACGGTTCCATCGGGAAGGCGAAGACAGGCGTCCGCCCGCCGGATTGTTACGCCCGTTCCCTTTACCTTTTGGCGAGGGTATTCGGGATTGCGCTTGATGTAATACTCGTCGCTGCCGTAGGTAAACCAAAGCTCGGTAAAGGTAGGCTCGTCCGAGGCGTATTTGCTGCGAAGCATTTTCGCTTCCCTTTGACCGCCGCTGGGCTCTCCGTAAAGAGCGAAGCTTATGGCGTCGAAAATTGTGGTTTTTCCGGAGCCGGTGTCGCCGGTAATGAGATAAAGACCGGCTTCCCCAAAGACTGAAAAATCTATTTCCGTCCGCCCGCCGTAGGAGCCGAAGGCGGACATTACAAGCTTTTTCGGTTTCATTTTTCTTCACCCTCCCAAATTTCGCGAATTTTTTCGGCAAGGAGCTTTTCCTGATACTCCGTCATAGGGGAGCCGTTCATGATATTGTAAAATTCCCCGAATATTTCCTTTGGGGACGGGAGAGCGGAATCGGGGGAGTCGGGCAAAGCGGCGGCGGCGCACTCGCGCTTACTGTAGCGAAGCTCCATTATGTTGGGGTATACCGCCCGCAGGCGGCCTACAGCGTCGGGGATTTCCGTCTCGTCCGTAAGCTCTACGCGCACATAGTCGTCGGTGTTTGTGCCGATGTAGTTTTCCCTTAACAGCGTCTCGTCGTAGCTGCCTTTAATTATCCGCATATCCCTGAGAGGAGAGAGGGGCAGTGTTTTCACGCTCAGACTGCCCTTTTCCCTTAATTCGGCTATTGTTACGGATTTTATATGCCCCGCCTCCGAAAAGGAATATTTTAACGGGGAGCCGCTGTAGCGCAGGGCGTCCCTTTGAACCTTCTGACTTCGGTGTATATGGCCTAAGGCGACGTAATCGAATTTATCTAAAATTGAGGCGGAAATATTATTAAGCTCCCCTATGCTCATTTCCTCGCTGCCGCTTTTTTCGGCTCCGGTTACAAATTGGTGGAGCAAAGCCGCGTTGCGTCTGCCGATAGGAATATCAAGCCCTTCGATTACGGCGGCAATGGCGTCCTCATAGCTGTTTATGCCCTCCGCGCCCAAGGCCTCCCGAACGGCGGCGGGCTTAATGAAGGGGATAAGGTATATTCCCACAGGGCCGTATCGGTCGTTTAAAATTATTGGCTCGATTTTGCCGGAATAAACGGGGGAGATGTACACTCCGCCCCCCTGCATAAGGCTTTGACCGAAGGCGAGCCGGCGGGGGCTGTCGTGGTTGCCGCTGATAATAAATATTTTTATATTCTCCCTCGCGGCGCGGGAAAGAAAGCTGTCGAACAGCTCCACGGCGGCGGCGGAGGGCAGCGGACTGTCGTAGACGTCTCCGGCGATAAAAAGCGCGTCGGGTCTTTCGCTGCGGATAATTTCCAATATTTGGTTAAGAATATGCTTCTGATCCTCCAGCATGGAAAAGCCGTTTACCGTTTTCCCGATGTGAAGGTCGGCTGTGTGCAGAATTTTCATAATAAAAGCTCCTTTGTTGTGCCGCAATTATGCCGCGGGCGGAGTTAAGGCAAGGCGCCTTTATTTGATTATAACATATTATGTGATTTTTTTCAACGCTTGGGCGGCGGATTTGTAAAAAATAAGTAAAATAAAAACGGACCGCAAAAAAACAAATAGCGTCTGTCCTTTTGCGGCCCGAAAGTTGGGGGCTTTATTCGTTAATTCCGGCGGCGTCCGTCACAGCCGCCATAATTTTCTCCAGGGTTTCCTTTGCTTTTACTTCGTCGGCCTCGCTGTAGCCGAAGTAGAACTTAATTTTAGGCTCGGTGCCGCTGGGGCGCACAGCCACCCAGCCGGAGCTGTTTTCGCCGCCAAGCTCAAAATAGAGCATATTGTTCTTGGGCTGGCCCGTTTCGCCCTTTGCGCCGTCGGCATAGTAAATAACGCCGGAGCTGTAATCCCTCAGAGCCGTAACCCTTACTCCGGCAAATTCCTTGGGAGCTTCCTTCCTCAGACGGTCGATTATGGCGTTGATTTTCGCGGAGCCGTCAAGCCCGTCGAAGTAAATATTTTTAACGCCCTCCTCATGAGGGTTGTACTTTTTGTAAAGGGACAAAAGGGCGTCGTAAAGGGTCATGCCCTTAGTCTTGTAATAGGCCGCCATTTCCGTAATAAGCATGGACGCCACCACCGCGTCCTTGTCGCGGACGTAGGTTCCGCTGAGATAGCCGTAGCTTTCCTCAAAGCCGAAAACGAAATTCTTTTTGTTGCCGTCTTTTTCAAATTCCCTTATTTTTTCGCCTATAAACTTAAACCCCGTAAGCACCTCCATAAGCTCAACGCCGTATTCCTTGGCCACAGGGCGGAGCATTTCGGTGGTTACAACGGTTTTTATAAGCACGGGATTTTCCGGCATAGTACCAAGCTCCTTGCGGCGGGAGAAAATATAGTCGCTTAAAAGCACCCCTGTTTGGTTGCCTGTAAGCGTAACGTAGCCGCCGTCGGAGGAACGGACAACTATCCCCACCCTATCGGCGTCCGGATCGGTTCCGATAATAAGGTCGGTATTGTGCTGCTTTGCCATTTTGATGGCAATTTCAAACACTTCCTTAAATTCCGGATTGGGATATTCCACAGTGGGGAAATCCCCGTCGGGAAGCTCCTGCTCCTTTACCACGTACACCTGCTTCATGCCGCATTTGTCCAGTATACGGCGCACAAGCTTGTTGCCCGTGCCGTGGAGGGGAGTGTAAATTATGCTGAAATCGTCGGCTACGGAGGGGATAAGGCTCTTATCGACAGATTGCTCGTACACCTTTTCAATGTACGCGGCGTCCACGTCCTCGCCGATATAAGTAAGAAGGCCTTCCTTCAAGGCGGAATCCCTGCTTGTGAGCTTCACGTCCGAGAAAATATCCGTCTCGGCTATATATCCGGACACCGTGGCCGCCGCCTCCGGCGGAAGCTGGCCGCCGTCCTCGCCGTAAACCTTATAGCCGTTGTATTCCTTGGGGTTGTGGCTGGCGGTTATCATAATTCCGGAAATACACCCAAAATGGCGCACAGCGAAGCTGACCTCGGGAGTGGGGCGCAAAGACTCGAACAGGTAGACCTTAATTCCGTTGGCGCAAAGCACCAGCGCGCTTTCAAGGGCAAATTCCGTGCTGAAATGACGGCTGTCATAGCCTATAGCCACGCCTCGGTCTTGGCCGCCTTCGCCGATTATCCACCTTGCGAGTCCCTGAGTTGCCTGACGCACGGTGTATATATTCATTCTGCCGATTCCGGCGGCAAGCTTGCCCCGAAGGCCCGCCGTGCCGAAGGAAAGAGGCTTAGAAAAACGCTCGCGGATTTCCGCTTCGTTGTCCTTTATGGCTTCAAGCTCTTCGCGAAGACCCTCGTCAAGGTCGGCATAGTCCATCCATTTGCTGAAATTTTTCATGTAGTCTGACATTGATGTGTCCTCCTTGAACTTTTTTAAACCTGAAAAAGGGTTAGTTGTTTAAAAATCTGCGCTTAGCGGCGGTAGCTCGCCGCATTATATCCTTAAGAGCGTCCTTGTCGGAGGCTTCTACGGCATTTCTCATTTTTGTAAGACTGGCGCACATTTCGTCAATAAGCTTTACGAGAGAATCTTTGTTCAGCACAAAAAGCTCGCTCCAAAGCTCCTCGTTAAGTATTGCCACGCGGGTGCAGTCTCGGAGGCTTCCGGCGCTGTACATGGAGCTTTTTTCAATATGCTCGTTATCGCACAGAGCCACCGCCACAACGTGCATAAGCTGAGAGGTGTAGGCTATCATTTCGTCGTGATCCTCCGGAGAGGTATTTATAATATTTCCGGCCCCGATATGTCGCGCCAGAGCCTCGGCGGTTTCCACCGCCACGCGCTTTGTAAGGGGAGTTGAGGCGATTATAAAGTTGCAGTTTTTAAACAAATCCCCCAAGGAATTGGCGTACCCGCTTACCTCGCGGCCCGCCATCGGGTGGCACCCAACAAAGTAAAGATCGCCGCGAAGCTTAGCTTCCACCGCGTACACCACCGGCGCTTTAACGCCGCACACGTCCATTATTACGGCGCCGTTTTTCATATACTTTTGATTGTCCAAAATGAAGTCAACGGTGGCCTGAGCGTAGAGAGCCACGATTATAAGGTCGCTTTTCGCCACGACCTGACGAATATCCTCTTGGGAGGAAGAACGGTTCGCGATAACTCCGTCGTCGTAGGCTTTAAGCATTACCGAAGCGTCGGTATCTATCCCGTAGACCGTGCCGCCCCTAAAGCCCTTGGCGGCCTTTGCCACGGAGCCGCCGATAAGCCCTAACCCCGCTACCGTTATATTATACATATTCAACACCTGCTTTTGCGCGTATCCGCGTTACGACTTTTTCACCCAT
>CAZKBV010000078.1:0-7210 GCA_964551215.1 uncultured Oscillospiraceae bacterium
ACCACTGGTTCACTGGAGGTTATGATTTGTCGCTTTATTTTGCCGAATTAATTTTATAAATACAAACTCCGTGGCGAGGCACCCTTGAAACCACCCCGCCCAAGGCGTCGGCTTCGGCTCCGGTGTAAAGCTCGGTCGCGTGAATTTTCCCCATGCCGAAAAAGTCCGCCGGAGTCGAAATTTCCCGAGGGGCTTCGCCGGTGTTAAACTGGGCGAGATATTTTGTCTCGCCGTCTTCGTCCTCGGCGTACCACACAATCGCCCCGTCCTCGTCGCGGTAAAGCTCCCTGTTGGCGCGGGAGTGATTCAGTATGCGCAAAAGCCCTTCGTTGGTAAGAAGCGACAGTGTGAAGGGGTCGTTTTCGGTCATTTCGCAGCCTATGAACATGGGCGAACGGAAAACGCACCAAAGGGCGATGTGGGTTTTTTGCTCGTCGGGGGTGAAGTTCGTCATTCTCGGGCCGCCGTTGGAGCGGATGCCTATTTTGCCTACGGTAAGCATATCACAGTCCGGCCACGCGCCGTCGGCGCGGAGATTTTGCCAGTCGCGGCAAAGGTCGAAAGCTTCCCTGAGCTGTGGCCATGTGTCCCAAAAGTCGTCGCTCATTCGCCAAAGATTGGCGTGGGCCATTAGGTGAGCCGCGCTTTTCAGCGAAGCCCTCCCCGGAGAAAGGGAAAGCACGATGTCGCGGCCTGTTTTGTCGATGGCCTTCCTTATAAGCTCAACCTCCCCCATGTGGTAGGGGCGGGCGATGTCGTCCACCTTTACATAGTCTATTTCCCAAGAGGCGTAAAGGCGGAAAATGCTGTCGTAATATTCGCCGGCGCCTTTTTTTGAGGGGTCGATTCCGTACATATCCTCGTTCCATTCGCAGACGGAAGCGGTGTCGGCAATCATGTCGGCCGTTACGCCGGAGCGCATTACGGGCGTTTTTGCCCGAACGGCTTGGCGGGGTATTCCCCGCAAAATATGTATGCCGAATTTAAGCCCCAGAGAATGAACATAGTCCGCAAGGCCTTTGAGGCCGCTGCCGCCAGATGCGCAGGGGAATCTGTTGACGGCGGGCATAAGGCGGCCAAAGTCGTCCATTACAAGGGCGGCGTCTTTGTTATATCTGTCGCTTTTCGCGTTCGGCTCGTACCACTGAATATCCACAATGACGTACCGCCAGCCGTATTTTTTTAAATTTTCCGCCATGTACGCGGCGTTTTGGCGTACCTCGCTTTCCCGAACGGAGGCTCCGTAGCAGTTCCAGCTGTTCCAGCCCATAGGGGGCGTAGGCGCCAATGCGTGGTGGGGGTAGGTTTTCATATGAAAGCTCCTTTACGTAAAAATGTGGGGGTTCTTTAAAGTTAGCTTAATACATTATATTACAAACAAGGAGGTTTGTAAAGGTAAAAAACGGGAAAAAATATGTGACGGTGTGACATATTTTTTTAAATAATTGTAACATTTTAAGAAAACAGTTGCAACCGAAGGGGATTTGTGTTAAGATGAAAATGTATATTTGTATCGGTTGAGTCGAAAGGAGAAAATAATGGATACAGCGGCAAGGAGACGGGGGAAAATGTATTCCCTCGGCGAGGAAATATTCAGTTCGGTGACCCACGGGGTAGGCGCGCTGATAGGCGTGGCGGCTCTGACGCTTATGGTGGTTTTCGCCGCCAAGGCCGGAAATGTGTACGGGGTTGTCAGCGGAGCGATTTACGGAAGTACGATGATAATTCTTTTCTCTATGAGCGCTCTTTATCACGCGATACAGGCTCCGAGAGCGAAAAAGGTTTTTAGGATAATAGACCATTGCAGCATATATTTGCTTATTGCGGGAACGTATACGCCGATCGCGCTTTGCCCTTTGAGGGAACACGGGGGCTGGGCTTTGTTCGGAGCGGTATGGGGAGTTTCGATTCTCGGCATAGCGCTTAATTCCGTAAATCTGGAAAAATTCAAGCTGATAAGCCTTATAAGCTACGTGGCGTTAGGCTGGGCGGTGGTATCCATGTGGGGCGCGATGCGGGCAAGCCTTCCCGCTCCGGCGATATGGCTGCTGTTGGCGGGAGGCTTGGTATATATGGCGGGCGTTGTATTTTACTGCCTGAAGAAGGTGGCGTATACGCATCCCGTATGGCATATATTTGTGCTGGGCGGGAGCTTACTGCATTTTTTGTGCGTACTGATTTATATTATGCCCGTTAAGGCGTGAAACAGATAAAATTCATATGCGGATAAGAAGGAAGGATGGTATATTTTGAACGGCGAGCCTTTCCCGGGATGTATAATCCAATTGATATTGTTTGTGCTTTGCGGAACGCTTACGCTTATGTCCGCCGCGTTGGAGGATTTAAGCCTTAACAATCTCCGCCGCGAGGCGGACGACAGCAAAAAAAGCGCCGCTCTGGCGAAAATAAAGGAAAAGGAAAGCAGCTTTATTGTGGGCTGTCATTTCTGGTTCATTTTGATGACGGTGGTTGTCGGAATTATAACATGGAGCTATCTGTTGCCTACGGATTCGGCGGCAAATGTCTTGGCCGATATAGGAATTGTGTTGCTGACGGCATTTGTCGGCATTACAATTTCAAGAATCACTCCCCTGAGGGTGGCGCTGAAAAATCCCGAAAAAACGGCGGAGAGCTTCTGCGGGCTTATGCGGCTGGTGAACGTGTTAAGCGTTATTCCCGTGGGGGCGGCGGTGTGGCTGGGAAAGCTGCTCGCCGCGCTGTTCGGCGTGGCTCCGGACGAAGATTTGGAGGACGTTACCGAGGAAGAAATCCGCATGATGGTTGATATCGGCACCGAAAGCGGGGCAATCGCTCCGGAGGAGCAGGAATTTATCCAGAATATATTTGAATTTGACAATATGTCCGCCGCGGACGTTATGACCCACCGCACGGATGTGGCGGTGCTTAAAATGGGGGAGGACCCTCGGGAGTGGGAAAAGGTCGTCCGTGACTGCGGATTTTCCAGATTCCCTGTCTGCGGAAACGGGATAGACGATATAGTGGGGGTGGTTCAGGCCAGAGAGCTTTACGAATTCCTTTACGACGGCAGCGGAAGTGTTATGAGCATAATCCGTCCGGCCTACGTCGTTCCCGAAACTGTTCGGGCGGACGTCCTTTTCCGCAATATGCAGAAGGAGAAAAATCCCATAGCGATAGTTGTGGACGAGTACGGCGGCTTCAGCGGCATCGTAACCATTGACGACCTTTTGGAGGAGCTTGTGGGGCGTATTGTTGACGAAAAAGACGAGCAGCTTGAACCGGAGGAGGAAATAGTCCGCCTTGACGACGGCACTTGGTCTGTGGACGGAACCGCTCCGCTGGACGATATATCCGAGGAATTGGGCGTGGATTTGCCGACGGAGGAATACGACACAATAGGCGGCATGATATTTGCCCAGATGGACAAGATTCCCGAGGACGGCTCCGCCTTTGAAATAGAGGCGTACGGCCTTTTGATGAAGGTAACGAAAATTTCCGACAGGAGGATAGAGCGGGTTCTGGTATGTATTGCCGAACCGGCGGAGGAGTTGGAGAGCAGTGAGAATACAAAGCAAGGCTAAAAAATTTGACCCGGACAAGGGCTTTGAAGTGGCGGCGGCGGCGTTTATCATTCTCGCGCCGGTTTTGCTGAGTCATTTCGGCACGGGCTGGGGACTTTACGCCATGTTTGCCTTATTAAGCCTGACTCTTGGAATAAGGCTGATTCGGGGCGGACAAATACATATCGGAGTGAACGCCGCGCTGGGGCTGCTGCTGGGAGTATATTCCCTTTTCGCCATAGCCGCGGCGGAAAATATGTACCGGCACATCAGGCTTATTTTCCTGATTTTTTCCGCCGTGGAGTTGATGCTTCTGGCGGCGGACTATTTTTCTATGGAAAGCGGAAAGGGCCTTGAAAACAGGCTCGCGTATATGGTAGTGACTTCCGGCGCGGTGCTGGCGCTGTGGAACATAATATACTGGGTTTTCGGAATGAAATTTTCCGTGGCGGAGCCTTTCTCCGCCGGAATGGAGCAAAGCGACCTGCTGGGAATATTTATGTTCGCCGCCGTTTGGTGCGCCGTAAAAACCTATTCCGAAGAAAAGCGGAAGAAACCGACGCTGCTGATACTGTGCGTCCCAATGGTGTTTGCGCTTATTATGAGCCGCAGCCTTCCGGCATGGTTTTTCGGCTCCGCGTTCGCGGCGCTTTACCTTTTCCGCAAAGGTAAGAAACTGCTGAGCGGCATTTTTGCCGCCGCCGCCCTTGGCAGCGGAATATGCCTTGCGGTGAAAATGGCAAAGGCGCAAAACGCGGCTCTTTTGGACGCGGTGACGGCGGCCTTTAAGCATCCCTTCGGGCTGGGAGGCGGGGGCTTTGTTTCAACGCAGAGCAGTCTACAGTCGGTGTATTACAGGGTAAGCTCAATCGGCAGCGGCGGGGAGCTGGCCTCCTCGCTGGGAATTATCGGCCTTTTGGGAGCTTTGGGCTTCATAGCTTGGCAGATTTATCTTACCGTAAAGAACCGCTCATGGTTTAACGCCTTTGCCGGACTTCTTTGCGTATACGCTTTCTTCGCGCCTATGTCGCAGTCCGAAGCGGGACTTTTGCTCTTTGCCGGAGTCTGCGTCTACGGCGAATGGCGCAAGGGCAGAATAATTCGGGTAAAAATAGGCAAGGGGCTTACGGCGGCCGCAATTGGCATAGCCGCCGCCGCGGCGGTTTACGGGTGCGTCCTCGCGACGTCGGAGGCCTTCCGTTCGGTGGGGCTGAAAGCCGCCTTTACGAATGAGGAAAAAGCGGCGCAGAGGTTATCCTCGGCGGCGAACATCAATCCCTTTGACGGCGAAAGCTGCCGAGACGCCGCCGAAATTTTCCGCTGTTTGTACGAAGAAAACGGGGAAAAGGAAAACGCCGTAAAGGCGGAGTACGAAATAAAGCGGGCTGTTTCCCGTGAGGAAAACAACGCCCTCTATTATGCGGATTACGCGAAACTCCTTATGGATCAGGAAAAGTATTTCGACGCGGAGCTTCAATGCGAAAAGGCCGTGGAGAAGGCTCCGCTGAACGACGATTACAAAGTCATGCTCAGCGAAATCCTTTACAAGCTGGCGGAAGGCTGCGAAAAGGGCAGTGTGGACGCGGGGCGGTATTACAAAAGAATATTGGAGTGCGGCGAGGGCGTGACGGACATGGAGAAAAAGAAAATCGTAAACGACTACGCCGACAAGGCCCAGCCCTACACGAGAGTTGATTTTTACGAATCGGAGGAAGAAGCCGCCTCTGCGGAAAACGATACGGAGGGCGAGGAATGAAAGCGGTAGTGCAAAGATGCTCCCGAGCGTCGGTCTCGGTCTCCGGCTCCGTAAAGGAAAGCATAAGCCTCGGCTTTACGGTGCTTTTGGGAGTGGAAAAGGGCGACAGCCGAAAGGACGCCGACTATATTGCCGACAAGCTTCTAAAGCTGAGAATATTTGAGGACGAACAAGGGAAAATGAATCTCAGCCTTAGTCAAGTTAACGGGGAACTGCTCATAATAAGCCAATTCACCCTTATTACGGATATCCCCGTAGGGAACCGCCCCTTTTTCGGAAATGCCGAAGCTCCCGAAAAGGCAAAGGAGCTTTACGAATATGTCTGCGCCAAAACAGGGGAAAGCGTTAAAACCCGCAAGGGAGCTTTCGGCGCCCATATGGAGGTTTCCCTTGTGAACGACGGCCCTGTAACCATAATTATCAACAGCAGAGATAAGATAAGGTGACGTTATGAAAAGGCTTGTGGCTGTGGCTCTGTGTATTGCGCTGATACCCTTCGGCGCGGCAGCGGCGGCGCAAACGGAGGACGCCGTTCTCGCCGCTGTTAAATCTATGGGGTTTTTTATGCTGGACAGGGAGGAACAGCGCGGCTTCCTTCGGTATGTTTACCTAAGCTCCGCCTTCACTCCTTTTATTTACACCGAGGTTGAGGAATACATAAACGAAAGCGGCTTCTTCCAAAAATCCCCCAAGGAACAAAGCGAAATTCTTCGCTCGTGCCTGTCCCTCACCGGCGGAAGAATGGCCGATTCGGAAATCTGCCCCCCAAGGACGAAATATTCCCTGACCGACGGGGGAGAATTTGACGGCTTCGACGTATGGATGGGGAAAAAGGCGGACGTGTACCGATTTCGCGCGGTTTACGCCGACAGCGGCGCGGCGATTGACATTTACTGCGAACGAGGGCGAAACGACGCGGAAAAAATTGCCGAAGCGGCTTCCATGCTTCCGTGGGCGGTCAGGAAGGAAATCAAGGTCGTAATCTGCTTTAACGACGCCGCCGAAAGCTATCACGGCGGCAGCGCCACTGTTTGGATACGCCGCGAAAGTCTGCCCTCGACTGAGGAGCTTATGCGCTCTTTGGCCCATGAAACGGGCCATATTTTGGACGAAAAATATACCTTGGACGAAACCGTCTGGGCCGACGCGATAAAGGCCGACGCCCTCCCCCTCTCCGACTACGGCAACGGCGGTCGGGGCGAGGATTTGGCGGAATTTTCCCGACTGTATTTCACCGTAAGGGAAAACTCCGCCGCCGCCGAAGGGGTGAAAACGGTTTATCCCAACCGAACCAAGGCCTTTGAAGCTCTGCTTTACGCCTGCGACAGCGTCGAATACGCCTCCTTCGCGGAAAGCTGGGCGGAGCTTTCCCCCTTTGAGGAAACGGCGGAAATTTGTTACTACGCCCTTTTTTCGCCGTCGGGGATGGCCATGACGGTTAAAAAATCCCAAACCGAGGGGGAATATGAGCTTGCCGCCGAAAAATACAAGGCTCGGGCGGCCCAGCTTTGGGAACTGCGCCGCCGAAAGGACGGTGGCGTAGTCATAATCAATAAGGAAACCGGCCTTGCCTTGTCGGGCGGGGGCATGGCCGAAAGCCCTTGCGCCCTTACGGAATTTACGGGCAAGCCCGACCAAACTTGGGACGTTGAGGAAACCGAGGCCGGAAGCTGTTTCCGCTTTAGGCGGGGAGGGATGTTTCTGGGCGAGACGGGTTCCGCCCCGACATTCGTGAGGGAAAAAACCTACTGGACGGCGGAGATTCGCCAAAAAATGTAAAAATGTAAAAAAACAAAAATGTAAACAAAAAATTTAATCGGGTGGGCTTACGCGGTTTGCGTGGGCCCGCTCGGTTTTTTAATTTAAATCGGAGCAACGCTTCTGCTAAGCTTGCTTAAAGCAGAGCTTGCGACAG
>CAZKBV010000079.1:0-6750 GCA_964551215.1 uncultured Oscillospiraceae bacterium
CTGAAATGGAACCCGCCGCCTTAGAGGCGGGGGACATCTGCGCTTGGGTTATATTGTGCTGTGCCGCTATTCCAGATTCAGCCGGCGGCTTATAAAATAATTTGTTATAACAAGCCCGACAATGTTATATAGGAGAAGCAAAGCCGCTAAATATATCCCGGTGGCCAAAGTGCTATTTAAATTTAAAAGGCCAAGACCGTACAATTTATCACTTAAAATATAGAATATATATGCCCCTACGATAAACAGCACCGTAAACGCGGCAACGGAAATTATTTTTTTGCCGCCGTTAAAGCTGTGGCCTATGCTGAGAGAGGTGTATACAGCCACATTTACAAGCGTTATAGCCAGAATAATTATTACATAGAGTATAATTTGCAGCTTTACATCGCCCATGAATTTAATCCCGAGAAAATTCAGCACTACATTTTTTAAATCGGAAACAGAAAAGCTTCCGCTGAAAAAAGAGGAGGAGAGGAACAGCACAAATAGGCCGAGAATCTGGAATACCACAGCGGCAATAAGCTGAGCGAATACATTTGTAATCGGATGAATCGGCAGTGTGTTGAAAAGGTAGCCTTCGCTGCCAAGAATTACGTTTCTGAAGCGCAGCGCGGCGGCAATGAAGCACAGCCCGCCGCAAAACGCGGCTGCCGCGAAGAATAAAAGCATGGCGATTATCCGTCCTATTTCCAGAGCACCCATAACGGAGCCGAGAGTCGCGAAGGATTCCGCCCAAGGCCAAACTCCGTTTACGATGGCGATTATAAGAGTCGTGCCGAAGATAGGCAGAAGGATTCGCCCAATTGCCTTGAAGTCGTATTTTAAAAGCTTCCCTAACATTTGAATACCTCCCTGAACAGTGCGTCCACGCTTTTGCCTCGGACGTCACGAATATTGTCAACCATGTCGTTTAGGACGATTTCTCCGTCTTTTATAAAGAAAACCTGATCCAAAACCTTTTCCACGTCGGAAATAAGGTGAGTCGATATTATAACGGCGGAATTTTCGCTGTAGTTTGAAATTATGGTGTTGAGAATGTAATCCCGTGTGGCGGGATCAACGCCGCCCAAAGGCTCGTCAAGAAGATAAAGCTTCGCTTCGCGGCTCATGGTGAGAACAAGCTGCACCTTTTCCTTGTTGCCCTTGGAAAGGGTTTTGAAACGGCTGTTTTGCTCAATACCCAAATTGGCCAGCATTTGCCGTGCCTTATCCGAGTTAAAATCCGGATAAAAATCCCCGAAAAAGCTTATAAGCTCCCGCACCTTCATCCATTGGGGAAGACTTACGCAGTCGGGCAGATATGATATGGCGCGTTTGGTTTCGATGCCGATTTTATTGCCGCAGACGGTAATTTCCCCCGATGACGGAGTAAGCAGTCCGTTGGCGATTTTTATCAGCGTGGTTTTTCCGCTGCCGTTAGGCCCCAGCAGCCCTATTATGTTGCCGGAATGAATTTCAAGATTTATATTTTTAAGCGCGGGCTTCTTTCCGCAGCTTTTGGAAAGATTCTTGCAGCTAAGCAAAATCTCGTTCATTTGATGTTTCCTCCTGTCTTAAAATTTTCAAGAAGCTTTACCGCTTCATCCTTTGTATAGCCGATTTTTTCCATTCGGAAAAGAAAACCGCACATTGCCGTTTTTGCCACATCCAGCTTTACGGCCTTGATACAGTCGGCGTTGTCGGTGATATACCGTCCGCTGGTGCGGTTGGCATATACAAGCCCCATGCGTTCAAGCTCGGCCAAGGCTCTTTGCATGGTGTTGGGATTCACCTCCGCTTCCGCCGCCAGCTCCCTTACGGAGGCCAGCTTGCTTCCGGGCGGAATCTGACCCGAAACGATAAACAGCTTCATTTGCTCGATTATCTGGGTGTAAATCGGTCGGTCATTATCGAAGCTCCATTGCATTTTATCACTCCTTGTATAATTATATTAAGCGCTTAATACAATTATACAATCCTGTCATGAGTTTGTCAAGAGTTTTTTTAAATTTTTGAATTATTTTGAAATGTGAATTTATATAACCTACGCGCGGATGTCTCCCGCGCCGCGTTGGTTCGATTTGGGCTGTTCGCCCAAAGGCCGCGCCGGCTGCAATCCATCGCAAGAAACGCTCCTTGCAAGCAAAGCGCAGCGTTGCTCCGATTTAAACGAATCCGTTTTAAGCGGCGACGTAGTATAATTTCACTTCGCGGGGGGAAAGATTAAAACAGATTTAAAATTCGGGAGGAAAAAGCAATGAAGGTATTTAACTATGTTATAACCGATGAAAACGGAATCCACGCCCGTCCGGCGGGGATTCTTGTGAAAAAGGCGGGGGAATTTATGTGCGACATAAAAATCAAGGCCATGGGCAAAACCGCCAACGCCAAGCGCATATTTTCGGTTATGGGGCTGGGAGTGAAAAAGGGCGAAACCATAACCGTAGAGGCGGAGGGCGAGGGTGAAGGGGAGGCCGCCGCCGCTTTGCTGGATTTTCTAAGGGAAAATCTGTAGTCCGTTTTCGGCGAAAGGGATGATAACATGAAGGAATTCAGCGGAAAAAGCGTTTGCGGAGGAATAGCCGCGGGAATAATTAAATTTCATGAAAAGGGCATAAAAAAAGCGGAACCCGTAAAGGTGCGGGATCCCGAAGGGGAGGTGCTTCGCTTTCGCAATGCTTTGGAAAAGGCCAAGGAGGAGCTTAAAAATCTTTACAGCAAGGCCGCCCGTGAGGTGGGGGAGGAAAACGCCGCCATTTTTGAGATACATTCCATGATGCTGGAGGATCCCGATTACGTAAAAAGCGTTGAGGAATGTATAAGACAGCGGAGCGTAAACAGTGAGTTCGCGGTTGAATACACCTGCGGCGAGTTTGCGAAAATGTTCTCGGAAATGGACGACGAGTACATGAAGGCCAGAGCCGCCGACGTTGAGGACGTTTCGGAAAGGCTGATGTATATTCTTGCCGGACGGGAAGGGGGAACGGTTATTACGGAGCCTGTTATAATCCTTGCCGAGGATTTGGCTCCCAGCGAAACCCTGAAAATGGACAAGGATAAAATTCTTGCCTTCATAACCTCAAGGGGCAGCGTAAATTCTCATACGGCAATCCTTGCCCGCACCATGAATATTCCGGCGGTGGTAAACGCCGGAATAGACGACCTTAAGGCCTTGGACGGAAAGTACGCCGTGGTGGACGGTCATAACGGAAAAATATACTCGGAGCCTACGGACGAGGTTTTGGAAAAGGCTATGAACAGGCACAGAATTGATGAACAGCGGGAAAGCGAGCTTCAGGCCTTTCGGGGAAGGACCGGCATAACGGCGGACGGAAGGCGGCTTAAGCTCTATTCCAACATAGGCAATATAAAGGATCTTTCCTCCGTTATGAAAAACGACGCCGAGGGAATCGGTCTTTTCAGAAGCGAATTTATATACCTTGAAAGGAAAAGCTATCCTTCTGAGGAAGAACAGTTCGTCATATATAAAACCGCTCTTGAAACAATGGGCGATAAAATGGTGATAATCCGCACATTGGATATAGGGGCGGATAAGCAGGCCGCCTATTTTCATATGGAACCGGAGGAAAATCCGGCAATGGGCGTAAGAGCCATCAGGCTCTGCCTTAAACGTCCGGAGCTTTTCAAAACTCAGCTTCGCGCCCTTTTGCGGGCGTCGGTTTACGGACGGCTGGGCATAATGTACCCGATGATAATATCTCCGGAGGAAATAATTGAAATACGGGGAATATACAATCAGGTGAGGGACGAGCTGAGAGCCGACTCTGTTCCCTTCGGTAATCCGGAGCAGGGCATAATGATAGAAACTCCGGCGGCGGCGGTGATAAGCGATGTTTTGGCTCCGTATGTGGACTTTTTCAGCATAGGAACAAACGACCTTAGCCAGTACGCTCTGGCCATAGACCGTCAGAACAGGCAGGCGGAGGAGTTCTTTTACCCTTATCACAAGGCTGTGCTGAGAATGATAAAAACCGCCGCGGACAACGCCCACGCCTGCGGAAAGTGGGTAGGCATATGCGGGGAGCTGGCGTCCGATCCGGAGCTTACGGAGCTTTTTGTGGGCATGGGTATAGACGAGCTTTCCGTATCGCCGCCGAAGGTGCTTTCCCTGAGAAAGAGGATTGCGGAGTGCAGCTATGAAAGGGCGAAGGAAAGGCTTGAGGATTGGCTCGGATAGAAAAGAACGGCACGGATAAAAAGGTACGGCGCAAAATGATTTTCACCATTTTGCGCCGTACCGATTTTTGCGGCTTAAAGCCAAAGCTTCATATTATGTGCTATGCCTCGTGCTTGGACAAAAGCTTCTTTATTGAATTCCAAACCCGTGAGCCGACCATCTTGTCGCCCTTATCCAAAACACTTTTTATAAAGTCGTAAACTTTGCCTTCTCCCACCCAGTGTTCGTCTACAATAAAGGGATCTATCTCATCGAGAGAGCGGTTGAGAAGGGTTACGCAGACAATAAGGTCGTCCAGCCAGCCGGCTACGGGGATAAAGTCCGGCACGATATCCAGCGGAGCTATGCTGTAGGCCACGGCCGCCGTCAGCTTCACCTTTGCCGAGGCGGGAACGCGGGTGTCCAGCATAAGACGGACAATAAGGTAGAAAACGTCCGGTATGGCGGCGACATAGCCCGCAAATTTAATGTTCGGATGCTCCGAAAGATATTTGTCAATCTTCGCGCGGAGCTTTCTGTAATAGTCCATTTCCTTAGCGCCTTCGGCGTTTTCGTCTATTACCTCGGTATCGTATATTTTTTCGTGGTTCTCACTCATAGATGAACTCTCCTTTTTAAATTAGAGCAACGCTCCATCAAGCTTGATTGAAACGGAGCTTGCGATAGATTGTAGCCGTCGCGGTGACATCCGCGCGTAGGTTATTATTTGTTTCTGTATTTTTCGGCGTCGAGCCGCTTTATCTCCGCCCGACGTATTTTTCCGCTTACGGTTTTCGGCATTTCCTCAACAAATTCCACAACTCGGGGATATTTATAGGGAGCCGTGCTTCGTTTTACATAATTCTGCACTTCCTTTGCCAGAGCTTCGCTTGGTTCTTTGCCTTGGACAAGGATAATTGTGGCCTTAACAAGCTGCCCCCGTATTCCGTTGGGGTCGGGAACGGGAGTTACGGCACATTCCAGAACATATGGAAGCTCCATTATTATACTTTCTATTTCAAAGGGGCCTATGCGGTATCCGCTGGACTTTATTATGTCATCGGTACGGCCTACGTACCGGTAATAGCCGTCCTCGTCCTTATAGGCGGTGTCGCCGGTGTGGTACAGAGCGTCGTACCATACGTTTTCGGTGCTGTCCCTGTCAAGATAGTAGCCGCTGAAAAGGCCGCAGGGAACACCATCCTCGGTGTGTATCACGATTTCTCCGATTTCCCCGGGAGGACAGCTCGCCCCGTCGGAGTCCACAATGTCCACATGATAGCCGGGTACGGGCTTTCCCATAGAGCCTGCCTTTGGCGTCATTCCCACAAGGTTGCCTACGGTAAGGGTGGTTTCCGTCTGACCGAAGCCCTCCATAATATTAAGACCGGTGGCCTTCTTCCACTGCTCGAAAACCTCGGGGTTAAGGGCTTCTCCGGCGGTGTTGCAGTATTTAATGCTGCTCAGGTCATATTTGCTCAGATCCTCTTTTATGAAAAAGCGGTACATTGTCGGGGGCGCGCAGAAGGTGGTAATGTTGTATTCCTTGAACAAGGGAAGGATATCCTCGGCCTTGAAGCGGTCGAAGTCGTAGACGAAAATCGACGATTCGCACAGCCACTGCCCGTACAGCTTCCCCCAGAGAGCCTTTCCCCAGCCCGTATCGCTTATTGTAAAATGAAGCCCGCCGCTTTGACAGTTATGCCAGAATTTGGCGGTTACGAAATGCCCGAGAGGATATTTATGGGTGTGGGCGGCAATTCGGGGATATTTTGTGGTGCCGCTGGTAAACATCATAAGCATAAGGTCGTCGCCCTTGGGACTTGTCTCCTTGCGGGCATATACGGGGCTGCATTTTTCGATTTCCTCGTCGAAGTTTTTCCAGCCCTCGCGGACTCCGTTTGCCATAAGGCGTATGTCCACACGGCCCGTTTCCTCCATGGCAAGCTCGGCCTGATGGGCCACGTCCCCGTCGCCCGTGCAGACCATTGCCCTGACCATAGCGGAATTGAAGCGGTATTCAAAGTCGTGCTTCACAAGGAGGTTCGTGGCGGGAATGGCGATGGCTCCCATCTTTGCAAGGCCCAAGACCGCAAACCAAAATTGATAGTGGCGCTTTAAAACCAGCATAACCCTGTCGCCGGGGCGTATGCCCGAAAGCTCAAAGTAGTTTGCCGCGCGGTTGGAGTATTCGCTTATTTCCTTGAAGGTGAATTTTCTGCACTTTTTGTCGCCGGAAACATAGACGAGAGCGATTTTGTCCGGAGATTTTTCCGCCAGAGCGTCCACAACATCGAAGGCGAAGTTAAAGCTGTCGGTGTTTTTAAAAGCAATGCTTTGAAGCACGCCGTTTTCGTCTGTCGTCCAATCGGTAAAGCTTTCGTATATATAGCCTTTTCTCTCCATGATAGTTTGTCTGTTCCTTTCAGTTTTTATTCCGCAAGCCCTCTGACAGCAGGAAAGATTTTTTTATTTATTCTACCATAAACGCGGCAGGTTGTCAATGTTTTATCTGAATGTACACGGAAAATTCATCTTTATTTTAGTACGTTTGTATATTGTATTTTGTCGTAAAGTGTAGTACAATATAA
>CAZKBV010000080.1:0-6698 GCA_964551215.1 uncultured Oscillospiraceae bacterium
AATTGTCTTAATTTCCGCTCTCTATACTTATCTTGTTAAACTTGTCAAGCAGGTCGTCCACGTCAACGTTTTTGCGGCTCTCGCCGAAAAGATCTGTTTCAATCCCGCCCTGATGGAACATCAGCAGACGGTCGCCGTAGGTCACCGCATGGCGCAGATTGTGAGTCACCATCAAGGTGGTAATGCCCTTTTCACAGACAATTTTGTCGGTAAGCTCTATTATAAGCTCGCTTGTTTTCGGATCAAGGGCGGCGGTATGCTCGTCTAAAATAAGCAGATCTATGTCTGTCATGGTACACATCACCATAGCAAGCACCTGCCGCTGTCCGCCGGAAAGAGAACCCGCAAGGACGTTCATCTTGTTTTCAAGCCCCAGCCCCAAAGGAGCGAGCATTTCCTTATAGTCGTTCAGCCTCTTTTTGTTTACTCCCATGCTTAGGCCGTAAGGCCTGCCCTTATTGTCCGCGAGAGAAAGATTTTCAAGAATGGTCATGTTGGGGCAGGTACCCTTTTGGGTATCCTGAAAAACACGGCCTATTTTTTTCGCCCGACGGTATTCCGTCATGTTGGTAATGTTCTTTCCGTCAAGGAAAATTTCTCCGCTGTTAGGGAAAATCGTTCCGCATATGAGGTTGAGAATGGTGGTCTTGCCGCTGCCGTTGCTGCCGATAACCGTCACGAACTGCCCCTTCGGCACAGTCAGGTTAAAATTTTCCAAAACCTTGGTTTCGTTCACAAGGCCGGGATTATAGGTCTTGCTGATGTTTTTCAGCTCAAGCATCGCCCTTTACCCCCTTGAACAGCTTATTGTTGAAAATCAGTATCACAAGGAACAGCGCCGCTATAACCAGCTTCAGAAGCTGAGGCTTAAGGCCAAGTCTAAGGGCAACCGCAATGCAGAGGTAGTAGATTATGCTACCGAGAATAACCTTTGACGTACTGCCCATAAGCTTTACCTTGCGGAAAACCGTAAGCCCGATTATTACCGAAGCAAGACCTATCACCATAGAGCCTGTGCCTGTGGTAATGTCAAAATTCATATTGTACTGGCACATAAGACTGCCGCTTAAGGCCACAAGCCCGTCGGCAATGGCTAACCCCAGCATTTTCACCTTGCCCTCGTCCACATTAACGGACTTTACTATCTGCTCATTGACGCCACAGGCGCGGAGTATCATTCCGCTTTTGGTTTTCATGTATAAATCGAAAATAAGCTTTATGACGATAACCGTTATAAGGATTATTATCAGCTTGGCCCATTTTTGGGGGAGGATACCGGCCAGAGTTCCGTTAAAAATCGTACGGTTGGAAAACAGAGCCAGATTACTTCGTCCGGCTATAGTCAGATTTATGCTGTACAGGGCGGTCATCATAAGGATACCGCTGAGCAGATTCGTGACATTCAGCTTAACGTGTATTATACCCGTAACCATTCCGGCGGCGGCTCCGGCGGCAAAGGCCGCCACAAGGCACAGCCATGGATTTGCTCCGCCCAATATCAGCACAGCCGTTATGGCGCTTCCAAGGGGGAAGGTGCCGTCAACGGACAGGTCGGGGAAGTTCAGTATGCTGTAGCTTATGTACAGTCCCAAGGCCAGCACGGCGTATATAAGCCCCTGCTCGGCAGTGCTTTTAAGCAGTCCTATAAAGTCCATATCCTGTTTCCTTTCAATAACGCGGATAAGCGCAGTTTAATAAAAGAATAGCCAAAGGGGGAACCGTGCGGGTTCCCCCATCAATACTAATATACTAATCTGTGTATTCCGCTCTTGCGTCCAGCTCGGAGGGAATCTCGATTCCCAGACTGTCGGCAACAGCCTTGTTTATTGTGAGCTTGCTTTCCTCAACGTATTCGCTGCCGATTGTGGAAATATCCTCGCCCTGAAGCACTCTGGCGGCCATTGCGCCCGTCTGCTTGCCAAGAGCCACATAATCAAGACCTTCCGACGCAATACAGCCGTTCTTGACCTGTTCTTCCTCGCTGCCGAACACGGGAATGTTCTTCTCCTTTGCCTTTTCAAGGAGCATGGGAAGATTTTCAACTATAAGATTATCCGTAAGGTTGGTTATGCAGTCCACCTGACCGGCAAGCTTTTCGGCCGCAAGAGGGATCTCATTGGCGGCGCTTACGCCGATGGCGTTTATGGTAAGGCCGAAATCCCCCGCCTTGTTTTCATACTCGGCTATCTGAGTTTCGCTGTTTACCTCGCTGAGGTTGTAAAGTATGCCGAGAGTCTTTGCTTCGGGGAGAAGAGTGTGGATAAGATTAAGCTGCTTCTCAACGGGAATAAGGTCGCTTACGCCGGTAACTCCGTCGCCGGCCTTACCCATTTCGGGAACAAGCTTGGCCCCTACGGGGTCGCTTATGGCGCAGAAGATAAGGGGAATGCCCGAATCCTTACCGGCGGCGTAGCAGGCCGTGGCGGAAGGCGTTGCAATCGCGGCCATAAGGTCAACCTTCTGGTTTACAAACTGCTGAGCAATCGTGGTTGCGATAGAGGTGTCGTTCTGGGCGTTTTGGTAAATTATTTCAAGGTTTTCGCCCTCTACAATACCGGCTTCGGCAAGGCCCTGTATAAAGCCCTCACGGCAGTTGTCAAGGGAGGGATGATCCGCGATCTGTGTAATGCCCACCTTGTAGGATACGGCATTGCCGCTTTCATCTGTCTGAGCGTCATTGTCCGGAGCGCCGGCAGTTTCTCCGCAGCCTCCGAGAGCAAGAGCCAAGACAGCGGCCAAAGCGACAGCTATGCTTCTTTTTTTCATGTATATCGTCTCCTTCAATTTATTCTTTGATTTATATTATCACACTAAAACAGAAATTGCAATTGTTTTTTTCCGCATAAGCAAATAAAATCATTTTCAATGCAATTTTTTCACTAAAAACGCAAATTACGCACTTGCATTTTGTCCGGCCTTGAAATATAATGTTTATTTAGGTGATAAAAATGGAATTAAGCATTGCCGGAACAGGCACGCTCGTCAATTCGGCGGCCATTGTTTTGGGCTGTATTATAGGGCTTTTTTTCAAAAAGCTCATTACGGAAAAAATGAACGGCACAATTATGCAGGCTCTGGGCCTTTGCACCGTTTCCATAGGCCTTACCGGAATAATAAGCGGCGGCATGGAAATCGCGGGCGGCTCTCTTGCCTCCCGGGGTACAATGGTTATGATAATCAGCATTGTGCTGGGAACTGCGCTGGGAGAACTTATAGATATAGACAGGCGGCTTGAAGCCTTGGGAAACGCCTTGGAGAAAAGGTTTTCCGCCGGAAGCGGGCAGAGCTTCAGCGGCGGCTTTGTAACCGCCACTCTCACCGTATGCGTAGGGGCGATGGCTATTGTCGGCTCTCTAAACGACGGTCTGCGCCACGATCCGTCGGTGCTGTACGCCAAAAGCGTGCTGGACTTTGTAATCTGCATAATCTTCGCCTCCACCTTAGGCGTAGGAGCCATATTTTCCGCTGTTTCCGTGGCGGTTTACCAAGGGGGCATAACCCTTTTCGCTTCTCTGCTGGAGCCGCTTCTTACGGATACGGTGGTAACTCAGATGTCGTTTATCGGGAATATTCTTATACTCGGCATAGGGCTGAACTTTCTTTACAAGCCTCGGCTTAAGCTGGCGAATATGCTTCCGGCGGTGTTCATGCCTATTCTGTGGTACGCTGCGGAAGCGGCGGTAAAAGCGATAGTAAAAGCGATATAGATATTTGACTGAAAGGAGATACCAATCATGTTTAACAGATCAGCGGGAGTGCTGATGCACATTTCTTCCCTTCCGGGGAGGTTCGCAATAGGCAATCTGGGCAAAAGCGCCCGTGACTTTGCGGACAAGCTCTGTGAAATGGGAATATCCGCGTGGCAGGTGCTTCCCGTAGGCCCTACGGACTTTTTCAATTCCCCCTACGCCAGTCTCAGCGCCTTTGCGGGGAATCCCGCCTTTATTGATCCGGAGCAGCTTTACGAGGACGGGCTTCTCACCAACGCGGAGCTTAAGGAATATGAAGTAAATTCCCCCTACGCCGTTGACTTTGCCGCCTTGGCCGAGCGGCTTATGCCGACTCTTAGGAAGGCCTATTCAAGGGCGGATTCTCGGCTTCTCGAAAAATGCCGGAAATTCGCCGCCGAAAGTCAGTGGCTCAAAGACTACGCCATGTTCCGCGCCCTGAAGGATAAATACAATCAAATTTCATGGCAGGAATGGGACGAGGACATCCGCCTCCGCAAGCCCGAAGCCTTGGAGAAGGCGCGTAAGGAGCTTAAAGAGGACATAGATTTTTACTGCTTTGTTCAGTACGAATTTTACACTCAGTGGTTTGCCTTGAAGGAATACGCCAACAAAAAGGGCGTAAGCATAATCGGCGATATGCCAATATACCTCAATTCCGACAGCGCGGACGTTTGGGCAAGCCCGAATCTCTTTTGTCTTGACGAGAATTTGGGGCTTCGCTGTTGCAGCGGAGTCCCGCCGGATTATTTCTGCGAGGACGGTCAAAAGTGGGGCAATCCCCTCTACGACTGGAAGGCCATGAAAAAGGACGGCTATTCTTGGTGGGTGCGCCGCATTGAAAACTCTCTTAAGCTTTACGACGCGGTGCGCATAGACCACTTTCGCGGCTTCAGCGCCTACTGGGAGGTGCCGATTGACAAAAGCGCAAAGCATGGCCGCTGGGTAAAGGGGCCCGGAACGGCTCTTTTCAAAACCCTTGCCAAGGCTCATCCGGACGCGGCAATTATCGCCGAGGACTTAGGCGATATAGATGACGACGTAATCAAGCTGGTAAAGGATACCGGCTTCCCGGGAATGGGCGTTATGCAGTTCGCGTTTATCTCCAACGAGGACAACCCCCACCTTCCCCACAATTATACAAAAAATACCATAGCGTATACGGGGACTCACGATAACAATACCATATTGGGCTGGCTGTGGGAATCCGACCCGAACAGCAGACAGTACGCCTTGGATTACTGCGGCTTCAGCGGAGACTGGGGCTGCGGCGGCCCCGAAAGCCCTGTTATACGCTCCATAATGCGCACTCTCTGGCGCAGCGGCGCGGCTGTGGCTATAGTTCCCATACAGGATCTTTGCGGCTTCGGCGCGGATACCAGAATGAACAAGCCCGGCGTAGCGGACGGCAACTGGAATTTCCGCGTAACTAAGGAAGCTCTTGACAGCATAGACTGCGGCTTTGTTCGCGGACTTACCGACCTTTACCGCCGAAGAAATCCTCTCATAAAGGAATAATTTAAACGTCATAGATAGGTGTGATATAACAAATGGAAACAAGAGTTGCCCTTCTGGGAATAGTTGTTGAGGACACAGATTCCGCCGAAAGGCTTAACGCCCTTTTTCACCGGTATCGGGAATATATAATCGGGCGCATGGGGCTGCCGTACGCAAAGCGGGGGATAAATATAATAAGCGTCGCTGTGGACGCTCCCGTCGATGTCATCAACACCCTCAGCGGAAAAATCGGTATGCTCGACGGAGTCAGCATTAAAACTGTGTATTCTAAGGTGTGACTCGGCGCAGGCGGAGCATTTCAAATTTCGCGTAAATTCCCTCCGCGAATCTTCCGGCGGCGGCTTTTTAGCTTGATTTAATCTTGATTTAATTCGTTTCAGCCTGTGCGCAAGGGGCGAAATCAACGCATATTGACACACATATTACAGCATAATAACCGCAGGGCGCGCCAATCTTGGCGCGCCCTGCGAGGTTTACAGAGAATACAGCAAAAAATCCACGGCTATTGCCGCCAAAACGCACACCATAAGCGGGCATTTCCGCCACGCAAGCAGCGCGGCGGCGGCTCCGCCGGCTATGCCAATCAATGGATTTTCGGCGTCAGTCGTAAGTATTCCGGGGAAAATCAGGGCGGACATGGCCGTATAGGGAATGAGATTCAAAAACTTTTCCACCTTTTTCCCGAACTTAATCTTCCCCACCAGCACCGCCGGAATCGCTCGGGGAATGTATGTAACCGCCGCCATTGCCAAAATCAAAATCAAAACCTTATTCCCGTCCATTTTCCTTTTCCTCCAAATCCACAAAGAAAACCCCAATAAACGCGCAAGCTAAGGCGGAAACAATCAGCGCCCGGCTTGAGGTCATAAACCTGTTTAAAACGCTGCTGCAAACAGCCGTAAATATTACCAATACGCCTAAATTTCGGTTGTGATTAAGCTTCGGAACCAGCAGTCCGATAAACAGAGCGTAAAGCGCGATGCCAAGGCTTGCCGTTATAACGGCAGGCAGAAGGTCCGCCGCCGCCGCGCCTATAAGCGAGCCTACGTTCCACGAAGCGTATGTCACTGTTATCAGCCCCAGAAAATACGCCGGTGTGGAGTTAGCTTCATTTTGCGTCGTAAATATGGCAAAAGATTCGTCCGTCACGCCGAAGGCCGCCAGCAGTCTTGTCCCGACGCCGCCGCCCTTCATGCGGTTCATTACGCATACGCTCATGATAAGGTGGCGCAGATTCAGTATCATTACGGCAAAAACCACGGAAATCACGCTTGCTCCTCCGGCGCACATTCCCACCGACATCATCTGGCTTGCTCCGGCAAACACCGTCATAGACATTGCGCAGGCCTCCGCCGCCGTAAAGCCCGCCTGCCTTGCCATAACTCCGTATGCGATTCCCACGGGAATAAAGCCGAAAACCACGGGAATCCCCGCCTTCATGCCCTTTATGTA
>CAZKBV010000081.1:0-6491 GCA_964551215.1 uncultured Oscillospiraceae bacterium
TCATACCACGGCGTAAGCTTTACAAAGGCTGTCGGCCCGGCGGCGTTTGCCACATATATAAGAGCGATTTTGCTCCGCGACACGGGCGCGACGCTGTCTCCGTTCCACGCGTTCATATTCCTGCAGGGGCTTGAAACGCTGTCGTTAAGAGTTGAGCGCCACACCGAAAACGCGCTTAAGATAGTTGAGTATTTGAACAATCATCCGCAGGTTGAGGCTGTGCATCATCCCTCGCTCCCGACAGAGCCGAGCCATGAGCTGTACAAGAAGTATTTGCCCAACGGCGGCGGTAGCATTTTCACGTTTGAGATTAAGGGCAGTGAAGACGACGCGAAGAAGTTCATTGACAATCTTGAGATTTTCTCGCTTCTCGCGAACGTTGCGGACGTAAAATCTCTGGTTATACATCCGGCTTCCACAACACATTCGCAGCTCGCGCCCGACGAATTACTCGATCAGGGCATAAAACCCAACACAATTCGCCTGTCTATCGGCACCGAAAATGTTCAGGATTTGATTGAAGCTCTTGATGACGCTTTTGCCGCAGTAAAATAATGTTTTTAAAGTAAAATAATGTTTTAAAAAAGAAACTGCTGTTACCGAGTCCGTTATAGCAGTTTCTTTTTTTACTTTTCTTTATTTTCCTTTTCTTTTTTTCCTTTTCTTTGGATATTTCCGGTTATTTCTCTCAGAAAAAGACAGAAAAAGAGCCTCGCACCGTTAAGCGTGAAGCCCTTTAAGCAATCATATTAAGTTATCGCTTTTTCTCGCCTATATCTTCCGCGATTTCGTTGCGCTTATCTTTGACTTTTTCATAGGTTTTGTCAGATTTATCAACGCTATCATTGAATATAGCGGATGAAAGCGTCACTATATCAGCCTGAACGCTAAAATCAGCGGCTTTGTTCTTGTCTCCTTGTTCCAAATCATCCACATAATCCATCTCGTCACAAAGCTCGCCCAGCTTTTCATCAGCCGTATGATAAGTGAGTTTGCCGTCCAAGTAATCGTCCGCCACAGCAATTGCCTGTTTTCCGACAGATATTGCTTTGTCGCTTGCTTTTACGCCTCCCGAACATCCGGAAAGAACAACCGCCAAAACTAATATTGTCAAAATGCCGCAAATAAAAATTCGTTTCAATTTTGCCGCCTCCTTAATATATTCTTGCCGCACAGCAACGTCTATATTTAGGAATGTCAGACCTTTGTATGATTGATTTTTCGTAGGATAAAAGCTTTTTACCGACCGCTCTTTATGTGTTTTACTTAATTTCGTGGCCGCCGTCGCCTATTTCGTCAACATAGAAGGACGCCGCATATCCGATTTTCTCCTTATATGCCTTGCCCACCTTTTCGATGAACTCGTCAACCGCATCCTCGCGTACGATGGAAACGGTGCATCCGCCAAAGCCGGCTCCCGTCATACGGCTGCCGATAGTGCCGTCAATCTTGCGGGCTTCCTCAACAAGAGTGTCAAGCTCGACGCCGGTAACCTCATAAAGGTCGCGAAGGCTGTCGCCGCTGCCGTTCATAAGTCGTCCGAATTCAATCACGTTCCCGCTGTTAAGAGCTTCTATGCTCAGAAGCACGCGGTTGTCCTCGGAGATAACGTGCTCAACGCGGTTGCGGATGATTTCGTCGGCAATAAGGTTTTTATGCTCGATAAACTGCTCCATGGAAATATCGCCAAGGCAGGTCGCCTCGGGGACAGCCCGCTTAAGAGCTTCCAGACCGGCCTCGCACTGGGCGCGGCGCTCGTTGTACTTGCTGTCCGCAAGAGAACGTTTCTTGTTTGTATTGGCGATAACTATCTTGTAGCCGTCCATTTCAAGGGGAACAAGCTGATAGCTGAGATCCTTGCAGTTAAGGAAAATAACCTGATTTTTCCTGCCCATTGCGGACGCGAACTGATCCATAATTCCGCAGTTTACGCCGCAGTAGTTGCACTCGGAGCCCTGCCCGACCTTGGCCATTTCAATCATGTCCACCGGCTCGGTTACGCCGTTCTTCTCGTTGGAGAAGGTGGCAAAGGCAACAGCGGTCGCCACCTCAATTGAAGCCGAGGAGGAAAGCCCGCCGCCGTAGGGAAGGTTTCCGTAAAACAGCATTTCGCACCCCAAAATGTCATAGCCCCGCTTCTGAAGCTCAACGGCAACGCCTATCTGGTAGTTGCCCCATTTAAGGTCACGGTAATTATCGAGATTGTTTATATCCGCTTCCACAAAGTCGGGAAGGTCGGTAGCACGCAGACGGATAACGTTTTCCTCAATTCTGCGCACAGCGATTGTCGTACCCATAGTCAGGGCGGCGGGGAAAACAAATCCGCCGTTGTAGTCCGTATGCTCACCGATAAGGTTTACACGTCCGGGACTCATGAAAATTCGTATATCGCTTTCGTCTCCGCCGTAAAGCTTGACAAATTCCTTCTTAAGCTCTGTGATTGTCATTTATTTGTCACTCTCCTTAAATCTCTTGTATGCTTCACGTAGCTCCTTGCTTGTTTCTTCGGGAGCGGTGGGGTTACAGTGAGCCCATGCGCCTGTTTCGCTGGAAGCGTTGAACTTCTGCTTATCCGCGCTTCTCATGGGAGGATAGAAGGCAATGTGGAAATGATAGAAGTCGCTGCTGTCCTCGTCGGCATTTACGGGGCCGTTGTACATACACATCATGTAGGGGAAGGTGTAGCCGAAGAGAGAATCGAGAGTTCCGGCGGATTCACGAACCGCGGCGGCAAGATTGTCCTTTTCGCTGTCTGTAAATTCGCTTATGTACTGCTTATGGCTCTTGGCGGCAATGTATATGCCGTAGGGGTATTCGCTGAAGAAGGGCAGGAATACCACAAAGTCGTCGTTTTCAAATATAACGCGGCGGCCATCCTGAACCTCGTCGTGTATCATGTCGCAAATAAGGCAATGGCCTGTTTCGTCGTGATGCTCCTTGCAGGACTGAAGCTCCAGCTCCAGTTTCTTCGGAACAACGCTGTAGCCGTATATCTGGCCGTGAGGATGGGGCATTGTAACGCCGACAACGGCGCCCCTGTTTTCAAAAATGAAAACGTACTTTATTTTTTCATCCGCGCGG
The DNA here is from genome assembly GCA_964551215.1 of uncultured Oscillospiraceae bacterium. Lineage (GTDB taxonomy): Bacteria > Bacillota > Clostridia > UMGS1883 > UMGS1883 > JAFLUQ01. The sequence continues at coordinate 3,082 of CAZKBV010000081.1, forward strand.
AGAGCCTCGAAGCGTTCGCACCAAAGGTCAACCAGCTTGCGCACATGGCTTTGCGGAAGCTCGGGAAGGGTCACGGTGTGTTCGGGGGAATAGAGAATAACCTCGCACTTGCCGTAAGCGGGACGAACCTTGTATATATTTGTTTCAACATCGTCGGGCTTTGGAGGATTTTGCATAAGCGCGGGGAAATCATTGTCATACTCGTAAACGTCAAAGGCCTTGGGAACCTTGTCGTTGTCCGGACCCGGACAGAAGGGACACCAGTCCTTGGGCATCTGGGGCCTGTTCTGCCGATGAGAAGCAATCATAATCCAATCCTTTGTCAGTGGGTGCCAACGTAATTCTGCCATAAAAAATCACCTCATAAAATTATTTATATTTATATATTAAAACAACCTTTACCAAAAAATATTATACTATGAAATCCCGATTTAGTCAAGAGATATATTTACAATTGAAGCATTTTTTTGAATGAAAATTGTAAAAAAGGGGCGCCGGCTTTTAAATCGAGGCAAAAAGAGAGGCCTCAAAGGGTGCGCCTTCTGTATATTTTGCATAAATATAAAAAATTTTCTATAAAAATTAAAAAAAGGTATTGCCAATTTGAAAAAAAAGGTATATAATCAGTGTATATTTTATCACATCAGGAGGAATGTATCATGGCAGAAAAAATCGTATTGGCATATTCCGGCGGCCTTGACACCTCGATAATTATTCCTTGGCTTAAGGAAAACTACGAGGGCTGCGAGGTTATAGCCGTATGCGGAAACGTTGGACAGGGCAAGGAAACGGAAGGCCTTGAGGAAAGAGCAAAGAGGGCCGGAGCTTCCAAGCTTTATATTGAGGACTTAAGAGACGAATACGTTAAGGATTTTATTTTCCCTGTGGTTAAGGCCGGCGCTGTTTACGAGGGCAAGTACCTTTTGGGTACCTCCCACGCGCGTCCTATCATAGCCAAAAGGCTTGTCGAAATCGCTCTTAAAGAGGGAGCTACGGCTATTTGCCACGGCGCTACCGGCAAGGGCAACGACCAGGTGCGCTTTGAGCTTACGATAAAGGCTCTGGCTCCTCAGCTTAAAATAATCGCCCCATGGAGAATCTGGAACATTAAGTCCCGAGAGGACGCCGTGGATTACGCTCAGGCTCACAATATTGAGATTCCCGTAACAAAAAAGGAGCTTTACTCCCGCGACCGCAATATATGGCACATCAGCCATGAGGGAATGGATCTTGAGGATCCGGCCAACGAGCCTCAGCTTGACAGCCTTCTCAAGCTCACCGTTCCTCCGGAAAAGACTCCCGATGAGCCTAAGTATATCACCATCGGCTTTGAAAAGGGCGACGCTGTTTCTATTGACGGCGAAAGGCTCAGCCCCCGTCAGATAGTTGAAAAGCTCAACGAAATCGGCGGAGCGTACGGCATAGGCATCGCGGATATCGTAGAGGATCGTCTTGTGGGCATGAAGAGCAGGGGCGTTTACGAAACTCCCGGGGGTACAATTCTTTACTACGCTCACAACGAGTTGGAATATCTCTGCCTCGACAGGGATACTCAGGCGTTCAAGCGCCACGTGGGCATAAAGATGGCGGAGCTTGTTTACGACGGAAAGTGGTACACCCCGCTGTGCAAGGCCATATGCGCCTTTGTTGACAGCACCCAAGAGACCGTTACGGGCGAAGTGCGTCTGAAGCTCTATAAGGGCAGCGTTTCCTCCGCCGGCGCAAAGAGCAAGTATTCCCTTTATAACGAGGATATCGCCTCCTTCGGCGACAGCCATGAGCTTTACAGCCATCATGACGCCGAGGGCTTCATAAACCTGTTCGGACTTCCCTTAAAGGTTCGCGCTCTTATGAATCAGAAAAACGGCGAAGAAAATAAGTAAAGCTTAAAGCAGTAAACCAATTAGGCGTAAATCCGCAGATTTACGCCTAATTGTACATTGAACCGATTTTGTATTCCGTTTACGAAAGGACGATGAACATGACCAAACTTTGGGGCGGGCGTTTTGAAAAAGCTACGGACAAATCCGTGGACGATTTTAATTCCTCCATACGCTTCGACAAAAGAATGTACCGTCAGGACATAACCGGCTCCATCGCCCACGCGAAAATGCTGGGAAAGCAGGGAATTATCCCTCCGGAGGACAGCCGGATTATTGTCAAGGCTCTCAAGGAAATACTGGAGGATATCGAAGCGGGCAAGGTGGAGTTTCTAATTGACGCGGAGGATATCCACATGAATGTGGAAAAGCTTCTTACCGACCGCGTCGGCGAACCGGGCAAGCGTCTGCACACAGGCCGCAGCCGTAACGATCAGGTGGCCTTGGACATAAGAATGTACACAAAGGACGCAATCACGGATATAAAGAATGAAATAAAGGCGCTTATCGCCGCTCTTTTAAAGCTGTGCCGCGAAAATCTAAATACCATAATGCCGGGCTATACCCACCTTCAGAAGGCTCAGCCCATAACTCTGGCTCACCATTTCATGGCGTATGTGTGTATGCTTCTACGGGACGGGGAGCGGCTGGGGCAGACCTATTCCCGAACAGATGTAATGCCTTTGGGCAGCGGCGCCCTCGCGGGAACCACCTATCCTCTGGACAGAGCCTTTGTCGCGGAGGAGCTTGGATTTTCCTCGGTTACAATGAATTCTCTGGACGGAGTTTCCGACAGGGATTTCGCGGCTGAAGCCATATTTGATTTTTCCCTTATAATGATGCACCTTTCACGCTTCTGCGAGGAGCTTATACTTTGGAGCAGCAACGAGTTCCGCTTCGTCACAATGGACGACGCCTACAGCACCGGCAGCTCCATTATGCCCCAAAAGAAAAATCCCGACGTTGCGGAGCTTATCCGCGGCAAAACAGGCCGCGTATACGGCGACCTTACTGCTCTGCTGACCGTAATGAAGGGCATACCTTTGGCGTACAACAAGGATATGCAGGAGGATAAGGAGGCTCTGTTTGACGCCATTGATACGGTAAAGCTGTGTATCCCCGTGTTCAGAAAAATGGTGTCTTCCATGAAAATAAACAAGGACATAATGTATAAGGGCGCAAACGGAGGCTTTACCAACGCTACCGATGTGGCGGATTATCTTGTAAAAAAGGGCGTGCCTTTCAGGGAAGCCCATTCTATCGTGGGTCATATGGTGCTTAAAGCCGAAAAGAAGGGCGTGGGCATAGACGAGCTGTCTCTCGGTGAGCTTAAAGAGTGTAGCCCTCTTATCGAAGAGGATATTTATAACGCCGTGAGCATGGAAAGCTGCGTGGAAGGCAGAACCCTTACCGGCGGCCCCGCTCCCTCGGCGGTTAAAGAGGCCATCGAATGGGCCGAAAAAGAGCTGGAAAAGATATAACCCAAGCGCAGATGTCCCCCGCCTCTAAGGCGGCGGGTTCCATTTCAGA
>CAZKBV010000082.1:0-6425 GCA_964551215.1 uncultured Oscillospiraceae bacterium
GACATCTGCGCTTAGGTTATAGAAATGGTTTTTATTCTGCAAAAAATTGATTACGCAAACATCTAAACATCATACGTAAATATTGTCGGGGTGGATGTTATTCGCCCGCTAACAAAAATAAAAACACGCGAAAAACGGATAAACGATATTTTTGCTGCGGGCGCTAAAAAAACAATCTAAATTCAGCGCTTTATTTCATTATAAACGTCCCGCTTGCTGACGCCCCTGTCGTTTGCCGCCGCTTTTATGGCCTCCTTTTCGGTGAGGCCTTTATTCATGTAAAGCCGCACGTGTTCCAAGGCCGAAAGCTTCGCCCATCCGGCCTCTTCCTCGGCCTTTTCCTCGGCGGGGCTTTTCCCCTCCACCACAAGGACAAATTCCCCCCTCGGAGGCGTTTTTGTGTAGCGCGCAAGAGCGGACTGCAAATCGGCGCGGTATATTTCCTCGTGTATCTTTGTCATCTCACGGCAGACGGAAATTCTTCTGTTTCCGAAATATTTCAGCATATCCGCAAGGGTATTTACCAGCTTATGGGGAGCCTCGTAAAAAATCATGGTGCGTTTTTCGTTTTTCAGCTCCTCCAGCATTTCCGCCCGTCCCCGCTTGTTCACCGTAAGGAACCCCTCAAAGGTAAACCTGCCCGTAGGCAGTCCGCTGGAAATAAGGGCGTTTATTCCGGCCACGGCTCCCGGTATAGGCACAACCTCAATTCCGTTTTCCGCGCAAAGAACCACAAGATCCTCCCCCGGGTCGCTGATGGCCGGAGTTCCGGCGTCGCTGATAAGCGCGATGTTTTCCCCCGCTTTAAGCCTTTTTATAAGCATTTCTCCCTTTTCGCGGCGGTTGTGCTCAAAATAACTGGTCAGGGGCTTTTCTATTCCCAGATGATTCAAAAGGCCCAAGCTGCGGCGGGTATCCTCGGCGGCAATCAGATCCACCGACTTCAGCACCTCCACGCATCGGTATGTTATGTCCCCCAAGTTCCCGATCGGCGTAGCGCACAAATACAGTTTCCCGTTCATCACACAATTCCCTCCGTTACGCTTTGCAGATAATTTCCGTCGTTGTCGTACATAAACACGGGCTTTTCAAGCTTAAGCTGAGGCCTTCCCCCCAAAAGTCCTTCTATCAATATTAAATTCGCCCCTCTGTCGATTTTTGGATATACCACCGCCATGCGCTTTGGTTCGATTTTGTATTTCCGAAGGGCGGAAATCACGTCGCAGAGCCTGTCGGCCCGATGAACCATATACAGCTTTCCGCCGGACCGGAGACATAGGGCGGCGGCCTTTACCGTGTCGTCTAAGGTACACATTATTTCGTGGCGGCTTATCGCCAAATCGTTCTTGGGATTTACCAGTCCCCCGCCGCTGTTCATGTACGGCGGATTGCAGGTCACAAAATCGAAGCTTCGGCGGGGGAAAAGCTCCGCGATGTTTTTTAAATCGCCGTTTACTATCTTTATTTTATCGCTCAGGCCGTTAAGCGCCATTGTGCGCCTTGCCATATCCGCCACATGAGGCAGTATTTCCAGCGCGTATATTTCCTCCGGAGCAAAAAGGGCGTATGTAAGCAAAGGGATAATTCCCGTTCCGGTGCATAAATCTATACCGCGGCTGCCCCTTTTCACCTTTGCGAATTTTGCCAAAAGCACCGCGTCGCTGCCGAAGCAGAATCCGTCCTTGTTTTGTATAATCTTATATCCGTTTATGCCTAAATCCTCCGTTTTTTCCAAAGAAGGGTCCATGCCTTTTTCTCCCCTCGGTTTTATTTAAAGCGGCGCCGATTTAAATTGCCCGGCCTAATTTTGCGTAACCTCCGTTACGCTTAACGGCAGCAAATATTCGTTTTCCCCGCCGTCCGCATCGGTCGTCTTTAGCTCAAAATAAAGATTGTTTTTAATCTCATCGGCCTCCGCCGCCGAAATAATTTCCCCGGATATTTTTCCGGTTTCCCCCGCGAGGCTTACCGCCATGCCCGTCTCGTCCGCCGCGCCGCCGGAAAGGAGAACCTTTTTATCGTTGCCGTTTTGGATATAGAATGTCGTTGAATAACCGGTAACCTCCGGCAAATCTCCCTCCAGCCTTCCGCCGTAAAATATGTCTCCGCCGGAAGACAAAACAATTACTCCGTTTGAAATTGAAAACATCTGATTTTCTCCGCTGAAGGAATACACGGCAAGCTGTTCTTCCTCCGCCGGTTTTTTCCCGCAGCCCGAAAACAAAGCAAAGCACGTTAAAACGGAAAACAATACCGCCAACGATTTTTTCATGGATTTTCTCTCCCTAAATTTATTTTTTCGCGGACGCTTTCTGGCTTTTTCTCATAGCCTTTTTTCCTTTAAGCACAGTATTAAACGGGGCCGCCGGACGGTCCCGTTTAATACCTTTAAGTACGCAATTATTCTGCGCTGGGAGCTCCAACGGGGCAGGTATCCGCACAAGCGCCGCACTCGATGCACTGAGAAGCGTCGATTTCATACTTGCCGTCGCCTTCACTGATGCAGCCTACGGGACATCCGTCCGCGCAAGCGCCGCAGCTGATGCAGTCGTCACTGATTACGTATGCCATTTATAAACACCTCGCTTTTATTTATTCAGGATCCTATCCTTGATTCTATTGTATCATAAAAAAAGCAAATTTCAATAGTTTTTTTCATATTCTTTGTTAAAAATTTTTCTTGATTTTTTATGCTCCTGTCTGTATAATATATGCAATACTTTTTAAGGGAGGAAAACCCCATGTCAAAACCAAAAAAAGCCTCAAATCTCCTTTATCTGATTTTTATTGACGGACTGAGCGGAATGGCTCTCGGTCTTTTCGCGACCCTTATAGTGGGAACCATATTCGTTTCGCTCAGCTCCTATATTCCCGGCGTTATAGGGAATCTTCTGCTTGTGGTGGGAAAGACCGCCCAGCTTCTCACAGGCGCCGGAATAGGCTGCGGCGTTGCCATGAAGCTTAAACAAACCGCTCCTCTTGTTACAATCAGCGCCGCAATATGCGGCTTGGCCGGAGCCTACGCCAAGGCCATCCTTGCCGGTACCTTTTTCGCCGAAGGCGCCTTTGCCATAACGCCTCCCGGCGAGCCTTTGGGCGCCTTTATCGCCGCCATTGCCGGAATCGGCATAGGCAAGCTTGTAAGCGGACGGACGAGCGTCGATATTCTTGTCACGCCCATCTGCTGCATAGTCGCGGGCTGCGCCGCCGGACTTATCGTAGGTCCCTACATCACCCGCTTCATGGGCTGGCTGGGCAGCCTTGTCAACTGGGGAACGATACAGCAGCCCGTTCTTATGGGGATTATCGTTTCCGTGCTTATGGGAATATTCCTTACCCTTCCCATTTCTTCCGCCGCCATCGGAGTTTCTCTCGGACTCAGCGGTCTTGCCGCCGGAGCCGCCACCGTGGGCTGCTGCGCCAACATGATAGGCTTTGCCGTTGCCGGCTATCGGGAAAACAAGGTGGGCGGTCTTATAGCTCAGGGGCTTGGCACAAGTATGCTCCAGATTCCCAATATAATCCGCCATCCTCTTATATGGCTTCCCGCCATTGTCAGCAGCGCCGTCCTCGGGCCTGTGTCCACCGTGCTGTTTAAAATGGAAAGCAACGCCGTAGGCAGCGGCATGGGTACCGCCGGACTTGTGGGCCCCATAATGGCCTACGACACTATGGCCGCCAACGGCAACGGAGGAATGGTGTTCGGCGTGATAATTCTTATGTACTTCGTTCTTCCGGCGATTATCAGTCTCGCCGTAAGCGAGCTGATGCGGAAAATGAAGTGGATAAAATTCGGCGACATGAAGCTTGACATATGAAAATAGGAAACACAGAGCTTAAGAACGGCGTTATTCTGGCCCCTATGGCAGGCGTGGCGGATCTTCCCTTCAGAATTATCTGTCACGAAATGGGGGCGGAGCTTTCCTATACGGAAATGGTCAGCGCAAAAGCCATCAATTTTGACAACAAAAAAACCCTTGACCTTATGGAAAACGGCGGCCTTCCCACCGCGGTGCAGCTTTTCGGCGGCGATCCGCCTTCCGTTGCCGCCGCCGTGACGGAGGCTGAAAAGCACGGGCTTTTTATTGATTTGAACATGGGCTGTCCGGCTCCGAAAATAACGGGGAACGGAGAAGGCGCCGCCTTAATGAGGGATCTCGGTCGGGCAAAAGCCGTTATAGAAGCGGCGGTTTCCGCCGCAAAAAAGCCCGTAACCGTAAAAATGCGGCTGGGCTGGGACAGCGAGCATATAAACGCCCCCGCTCTCGCAAGAATCGCGCAGGACTGCGGCTGCGCCGCCGTGACCGTCCATGGCCGCACTCGGGAACAGTTTTATTCCGGCAGCTCAAACAGAGCCGCCCTCCGACGGGTAAGGGAAGCGGCGGACATTCCCTTCATCGCCAACGGCGACGTCTTTTCCGGCAGCGACGCCCTTTCCCTTTTGAATGAAACGGGAGCCGACGCCGTAATGATAGGTCGGGGGTGTCGGGGCAATCCGTGGATATTTCGGGACGCGGCGGCGGCAATTCGGGGGGACGATCCTCCGCTTGCGCCTTCCTCCGAGGAAAAAATCAATATGGCTCTGAGGCACATTGCCCTGATAGTAAAATACAAGGGAGAAAAGCGGGGTATTCCCGAGGCTCGCAAGCATGCCGCATGGTACATTGCCGCCATTAAAGGGGCGGCGGCCTTGCGGGGCGAGATTTTTTCCGCGTTGACATATGAGGAAATGGCCGCCGTGCTGGAAAAAGCCCTGTAAAGTCTTTTCACCGGCGGGAATGTAAGAATTTCAAAGAAATATAAAGCTTTTTAAAGAAATACCCTGATTTTGCCGTCAAAATCAGGGTTGCGCTTTTTTCGGAACCATTGTATAATGATTCAGTCATTTCGGCTTGCCGGTGTAGCTCAATCGGTAGAGCAGCTGATTTGTAATCAGCAGGTCGTAGGTTCGAGTCCTATCACCGGCTCCAGCACGCCCGAAGATGTATTTTTCGCAGTGAAATAAATCCTGCGGCGCGTGAGATATTCGCTATTGCAAACGCGGCATTATTTCATATTTGATTTCATATTTGCGGAAAAACAAATATTTCACAGAGTAATTAAGGCGGACAAGTGGACAATTTAATACGGAGGAGTTCCCGAGCGGCCAAAGGGGGCAGACTGTAAATCTGTTGTCACTGACTTCGGTGGTCCGAATCCACCCTCCTCCACCAAACGGAACGAGCTGTGCTTCGTTCCGATTTTTGTATGGGCAAAGCTTCCGCCCGCAGACCGCTGACAAGCCCTGTATATCGAGGTTAAGCCCGAAAGGGAGTTCTCCTTCGATAAAAGGCATAAAATACGGCGACAGAGCGGCGGATTTTATCCCTTAATTGAATAGAAATATCATTTTTACCGCGGTAAAAATGATATTTCGTAAGCGAAAGCACCCATTGCGGAGGGAAATTCGCCGGAGGAACCCTGCGGATCCCCCGGCGAGCTTGCCGACCTTTAATTAAGCATAAGAGTATAGCCTATCGGCTTTTTTTGTTTTAGTCCAGCACCAGTGACGGAGCGGTGTATGTACGGGTCAATAACTCGCTGTTAAGCAGGTACAGACTGCGCGGGTCATCGCCGTAAAGCTTCATTTTGGTGATCTGATCGTCGGAGTTTTTCTCCTCCTCGCCCTGTTCCTTGATGAACCAATCCAAGAACTGTGTTGTACGGTAATCGTTGGCGGCAATTGCGGCGGCATAAATATTGTTGATAAGCGATGTCACATATTTTTCATGCTCCAAAGCCGCGTAAAGCGGGCCAATCAAGTCGGTATACGTTTTGTCGGGCTTGTCGATTGCGGCCAAAGTAACGGCCACGCCGTTATTGTGAAGATAACGGTAAAAAAGCATGGCGTGATCCATTTCTTCCTTTGCCTGAATTTCGTACCAGCTCGCAAAGCCGTCCAGCCCCTTGGCGTCGTAGTAGTTGGCGATATCCAAGTACAGGTAAGCGGAATACATTTCCTTATTGATTTGGTCGTTCAACAACGCTGAAACCTTTGCTTCCATTGTATTATCCTCCATTCTTCGCTTGCGCTCATATATAGCTTTCGCTTATATATATTATACCACATTTTTTTGTAATTGCAATAGGTATTTTTTATTTCCGCCGAAAAACCTGTTCGGTCGGCTCCGCCGGTTCCTTCGCCGACATTTATCCGTTTTCGACAAAAATTTCCGGCGAAAAATATTGATTATTGATAAATTGTGTGATATACTATACACGGCTAATGCGATTTAAATCGGAGCAACCGCGAAGCGGCCCGGCCTTTGGGCGAACAGCCCAAAGCTAAACAGCGCAGCGCATTGCGACAGGCGGGGCCGTCCGCGCTTAGGTTATAACCTAAGCGCAGATGTCCCCCGCCTCTAAGGCGGCGGGTTCCATTTCAG
>CAZKBV010000083.1:0-6314 GCA_964551215.1 uncultured Oscillospiraceae bacterium
AAAATAATTTCCGAAAACAACGAATAAGCTATTGCAAAAAGGGGAAATTTGTGGTATTATTTTCTCAGTCGGAATACTAAGCTTTGGGTTTTGCCCGCGTTGAGGCTGCCGCAATAACGTTTGCGGGAATTTTTCGCCTCCGCGGAGCGATTAACAGGGAAAGTCGGGTGAGAATCCCGCGCAGTCCCGCTGCCGTGAAGGCCGGAATAATCGGCTCAGTCGGAATGCCTGCCCAAAGGTCTTTCCTGTGAGGGCTTCGGCTCTCGCCGCCGCGATGAACGGCGGAGGAAATAACGCATAGCTCCTTAAAAAGAAACCGAGGGGTCTTGTTTGTGTTGTTTACATAAAGGGAAGGACGGGTTTGTCCTTCCCTTTTTTTGACCGCCTTAGGATTCCGAAAATATAGGCGGCTCGAAACTGTTTTTAAAAGGAAATACGGCCTGTCGCGAGGCGAATATTTCCCTTAAGCGCGGTTTCGGAACCGACCACAATTTAAGGAGGTTGTTTTCAGTGAAAAACAACGCAAAACGTATTTTGGCTCTGGCGATTGGCATTGCGCTCTGCCTGAGCCTGTGCGCCTTCGGAGCGGAGGAAAACACATTCCTTCTGCGCATCGAGGGCTGCACGGAAACCTTTTTCAGCGGCAGCGTCGCCGTTCCCGAGGACGCTGTGCTGTGGACGGCTCTTAAGGGAGCTATGGACGAAAACGGCATCAGCTACACCGTTACTCAATCGGGAAGCGACGTTTTCATCAAGTCCATCGAGGGCGAAGAAACGGGAATGTTCGAATGGCTGGACGGGTGGATGTACAAGGTAAACGGCGTCTCCCCAACGGACTACGTAAGCTCCTATAAGGTAAAGGCCGGCGACGAGGTGGTTGTGTATTACGGGGATATGCTGGACACAGTGCCTCCCGTTATAACCTTGTCCCCCGCCGCTCCAAAGGAGGGAGACGAGCTTACGGTAAACGTGTCGGGCGAATACGACATTCTTGACGACTACTGGAATGTAGTGGGAACCTACCTTGAGCCTATGGAAGGCGCCGAGGTCACCTTCGACGGCGCTACATACATAACCGACAGCGAAGGCAACGCTCATATCGGCAGGGTTTCCGGCGGAAAGCACAGCTACAGCGTAAGAATGGACGACGAAGGCTCCTATCCTTACCTTATCCGCACGGGAGAAATCGCTTTGGACTGCGGAGCTGTTGCCTGCGTCTACGGCGAAGAGGGCGTTACGGTGACAATTGAGGCTATGGACGCGGAAAATCCCATGCTCATCTATTCCGTGACGGAAAACGGCAAGGTTGTTTCCTGCGCGGTAAAGCAGGTGGAGCTAAGCTCCGGCTTCAGCGAGGAGGTTGCCCTTAACGAAGGGCAGACGCTTTGGATTAGCCTTGTGGGGGGCTATGATTCCTCCGCTCCCGTCGGCGAAGGCAACATCGGCGTACCCTTGGGCAGAGCCATCGTAAAATTTTAACGAATAAAACAAAGGGCCGTAAAAAAACAGATTCGTCTGTTTTTCGCGGCCCTTTTCCCATGTGGTAATTCTCATGTGTTAAATTTAATTGCGCACAATATTTACATAAATTCGTGTAAAACTGAGTACAATATTGCCTTTTTCCGCACCGCACGGGGGTGTTACAAAAGAAAAAATCCCGCACCGCGCGGGGGTGTTACAAGAGGGGGACGCCCCCTCTTGTTCGTTTTAAGGGGGTTCGGGGGGAAATCGAAATCCCCCCGACGCTTTTGCTTCTTTTCACGCTGAAAAGAAGGCTAAAAAGAAGAAAGAAAAATTAAAGGAAGAAAGTTTATACTATGCGCCGCAGTAAAAATCCCGTCCGTTTTTCACATATTTTTACTTTCATTAACGGGCTGACGATATCCGCCCCTATAATATTTACATATAAATCCCCGCACCGCGCGGGGGTGTTACAAGAGGGGGGAACGCCCCTATTAAGTCCGCCGACGCTTTTGCTTCTTTTCACGCTGAAAAGAAGCTTGAAAGAAGATTGAAAAGAATCCCAATCAGTAGCATACGACGCAATAAAGTAAAAATACCTGTCCGTATTTCGTATATTTTTACCTAATTGTAACTTCCGTCACGCTGCAGGGGGGAACTTCAAAGCTCAGGCCGGAAGGGCCAAGCTTAAAGTCGGAAAACTCCCTGATAATAACCTTGTCCGGCTCGTCAAAGGTGTTATGGTCGTTCACCCTTCCGCTTGTAAGCACGCGTCCGGCGACTCTTTCGGGAGCCTTGCCCACAAGGGTACATTCTATGGGGCAGGCCCGATGAAGGTCGGCGTTGGTGATGGTCAATGTAACAGCTCCGTCCTTTTCCGAAGCCGTTGCGCTGAGATTTGGGCAGGAAACCTCCGCGGGGCTGTTTTCCATCCTGATTTTGCAAAGCTCCTCGGTTTCGAGATAGCTGTCCAAAAGAACGGCGTCCTGGTGCGCCTTGTACAGGTCGAACACGTGGTATGTGGGGGTGAGAATCATTCTGTCCCCTTCGGTAAGAATGACGGACTGAATCACGTTTACTATCTGGGCTAAGTTCGCCATAACTATTCTGTCGGCGTGGGAATTGAAAATATCCAGTGTGTACGCCGCCACAACCGCGTCCCGCATGGTGTTTTGCTGATAGAGGAAGCCCGGGTTGGTGCCGGGCTCGCAGGTGTACCACGCGCCCCACTCGTCCACAATAAGGCCTACCCGCCGCCTTGGGTCGTAACGGTCCATAATTCCGAGATGATTTTTTATAAGCGTATCCATATAGACGGCCTTGGCCACGGTAACGAGATATTCCCTTTCGTCAAAGTCGATGGAAGGGCCTTTTTCCGTCCAGCCTCGGGGATGCACGTAATAATGGAGGGAAATGGCGTCGGCGTAGCGCCCCGCTACGCGCATTACGGCTTCCGTCCAGCGGTAATCGTCCACATTGGGGCCGCAGGCGATTTTGTAGACCTTGTTTTCGCCGTAGTTATGAACGTATGTCTGGAAACGGCGGAAAAGGTCGGCGTAATATTCCGGACGCATATTTCCGCCGCAGCCCCAGTTTTCGTTGCCTATTCCGAAATATTTCACCCTCCAAGGCTCCTTATGGCCGTTTTCCTCCCGCAGCTTAGCCATTGGAGAAAGGCCGTCGAAGGTCATATACTCTATCCATTCGCTCATTTCCCGAACGGAGCCGCTTCCGACGTTGCCGTTTATGTACGGTTCGCAGCCTATCTGGCGGCAAAGCTCCATAAATTCATGCGTTCCGAAGGAGTTGTCCTCCACGACGCCGCCCCAGTTGGTGTTTACCATTTTTTTGCGGCTTTCCTTGGGGCCGATTCCGTCCATCCAGTGGTATTCGTCGGCAAAGCAGCCCCCCGGCCAGCGAAGCACGGGAACCTTGATTTTTTTAAGCGCCTCCACAACGTCGGAGCGCATACCGTTCACGTTTGGGATTTCGCTGTTTTCCCCCACGTAAAGCCCGCCGTATACGCACCTGCCCAAATGTTCGGAAAAATGCCCGTAAATATTTTTGTTGATAACAGCTTTTTTATTGTATGTATTTATTACAAGTCTGCTCATATAATCACCCCGCAACAATTATACAATAGCCGAAATGAAAAGTAAATAGGAAAAAACAAAAAAAATATAATTTTTTTATCCGCTAAGCCAATTGCGGAGGCGTCCGCCGAAGGAACCGTCGCGGTTCGTTCGGCGGGGGAAGAATCCGTCAATTTTCCCTGCCGCAGGAAGGGTCGGAATCGAAGCTGTCCCTGCGGGGAGGGAAAAATTCGTCAATGGGGAAGCTGATTTTTTCAAAAAGGTCGCACGGGTCGTCGGGAGCGGCGGCTCCGACGCACTCTTTTTCGGGAATACAGAAATCATAGGCGGGAATGAGAAGCTGAACGTTGCGCTCCAGCTTGATGATTGTGAAAAGTCCGAGAGAAATATAAACTCTTTTTTGCTGATCTCGGCCGCAGATAAATCTGTCGTCGAACACGCGCCGCACGCAGTCGGGGATGTTCCCCAAATCCACGGCGTCGTCGTCGGTGTATTTGCAGCAGCCGTCGTTATATTCCGTCAGCTTCGCCCCAAGGCATATTGGGTCAACAACCTCCGCTTTTGACACGGCTTTTAAGTATTTCTCCGGCGGCGGCGAAAATTTCGTCGGAAACTATTCTCAGCTCCGGCCTTATATGCAAAAACCGCTCCCCTTGAGGCACCTCCCGTCGGCTTCCGCTGATAAAATCCGCCGTTGTGGTTTTGTGGTTGATAAGCCGCCCCGTGTATATGGGATTTTTCAAAATTCTGCTCACGGATTTTTGAGTCCAGCTTCCGCCCAGCTTGGTTCGGGCGTTGTTTTGATTAAAAAGCTCCGCGATGCCTCCGCAGGACAGGCTTTCACCCGTGTAAAGCTCAAACGCTTTACGCACATTTTCACTTTCGTCCTTGTTGATTTTAAGTGTAAAGGTGTCAATCTTGTCGTAGCCGTATATAAGGTTGGGAACTCTGCCCTTACGGGCGTTTTCCGTTTTCCCGAAAATGACCCTTTTGCTGAGATTTTCGCTTTCCTGCTGGGCGAGAGCCGCGTAAATCGTGAGAATGAATTCCGGCTCGGCAAGCACGGAGGAATTTGAGCTTAAAAACCTTACGTCTATTCCCTTGGCCTTAAGCCGCCGTATTCCGCTGAGGAAGTCGCAGGTGTTGCGGGCAAAGCGGCTCACGTCCTTAACCGCCAAAACGTCGAAGGCCCCCTTTTCCCCGTCCTCCAGCATTTGTAAAAATCCGGCGCGGTTTTTCATCTGCTTTCCGCTGACGCCTTCGTCGGTGTAAATTTTCACAAGGCTCTGGCCCGTATCCTCGGCGTATTTTTCATAGAAGCTCCGCTGATTTTGCAGGGACATAAGCTGCTCCCTTTTATCCGTTGACACTCTGCAATAGGCTGCCAAACGCAAAAAACGCACCTCCGATGGAATTTCTTCCGTATAAGGTACGTTTGATTTCGCGTTTTATTCCGTTTTTTTATGCCCGTAAAGCCAAAGCCTCTTTGTCAAAGAATACTTCCGCCGCATTTTTCCCATACTTCGCCGATAATCCTCGCGCTTTCCACCATAGCGGCCTTGTCCACCGCGTTAAAGCGGGAAAGGCAGCCGCTGTCTATGTCCAAAACGGCCGCAATCTTATACCCCACGAAAACGGGAACCACCATTTCGCTTCTGCTGGCGCGGTCGCAGGCTATATGCCCCGGGAAAAAATCCACGTTCCCCACAATAAGGGCTTCCTTCATTTGAACCGCCGCGCCGCAGACTCCATCCCCCACGCGGATTACCGTGCAGGCGGTTTTTCCCTGAAAAGGCCCAAGATAAAGCCGGTCGCCCTCAACAATGTAAAAGCCTATCCAGTTTACGTCGATGAGATATTCTTTCAGTAAAGCGCAGGCGTTGGAAAGAGTGGTAACGAGCTTGTCGTCGGGGCTTAAAAGGGCGGCAAGCTTTTTGTTCATTTCCGCGTATTTTATTTCTTTCGCTTTGTCCTCTTGCTCTGTGTCCGTCAATTTATATGTCGTTTTGTTTGCGTCTTTATTTGCCATTTTTAAAATATCCCCCTTTTTTCCTGAATGTCCGTAACTGTAAAGCCTGCTTCCTTTACAGCATTTGAAAGCGCGGCGTCCTCCACATTTTCGGAAAGAGTAACCGTCGCGGTTTTCTTTTTGAGATCCGCCTTGGCGGAGGCTACGCCGTCAAGCTCCGTAAGAGCCTTTTCAACGCTTGCCTTGCAATGCTCGCACTGCATCCCTTCAATGGTAAGTATTTTTTTCATAATAAACAACTCCTTATATGATATATTTTCCGTCACTACAATGTTTACCTGCAAATTCCGCGCCGCGCGGGGTGTTACAAGAGGGGGAACGCACCTATTAAGGCCGCCGACAATTTCATGCGTTAGGGGGATAGTTCGAAAGGGAACGCCCTTTCGATAAAAAACATAAAATTTCAGGGCGTGTACCTGAAATTTTATACTTTAATCGGGGTAGAAATATAGTTTTTATCGCGATAAAAACTATATTTCGTAAGTGTAAGCGCCCGATGAACCGAGCCCGACCGCGCCCGGCGGGCGAAACAGGGAGGGTGCAGGGCTGTGCTGCGGTCGATATTTTGAGTGTTAATTATAACACTCAAAATATCGGGTACCGCAAACGTTGGAAGGGGTTTCCGATGGGGGAACCGTTCGGGTTCCCCCATCGAGCTTGCGGGGGTGTCACA
The DNA here is from genome assembly GCA_964551215.1 of uncultured Oscillospiraceae bacterium. Taxonomy (GTDB): domain Bacteria; phylum Bacillota; class Clostridia; order UMGS1883; family UMGS1883; genus JAFLUQ01. Next base: position 6,257 of record CAZKBV010000083.1, read on the forward strand.
AGAGGGGGTGTCACAAACATCCGCTACTGCCTTGGGCATATTGGTTTTCTGCCAAAGC
>CAZKBV010000084.1:0-6199 GCA_964551215.1 uncultured Oscillospiraceae bacterium
GCGGGGGACATCCGCGCGTAGGTTATATTATCGCTTTTAAGATTATCGCTTTGATATTATTGTGTTGAGGCTTACGCAAAATCGGGTACAGTCCCGCGCTTTTACGTTAAATTACTTAACTAAAATTTGATTTACGGAAAAGAGACTGCAAAGAAACAAGCACATCCGTTCTTTGCAGTCTTTTTATAAAATCGGTTTATTCTTGTTAAAAAATCGGTTTATTCTTGCATTATCTCGAACACAACCTTAGACGCGGACTTTTCGTCCTTAGCGTCCTCATGGATATCGAAGAACATTATTCCCCCGGCGCGGCTTTTGGCAAGCTGTGCCTTTTTTACCAATGTGTCACGGCTGTTAAGGCAGGTATTCAACTCAGCGATATAGTCCGTGTGAAGCACATCGTAGCCTTGCTCGGCAAGATGGCGGTACTGCTCCCAGCCGGGAAGGGCAAACAGAGGTACGCCCAGAATGAGCTTTTCCTTTTCAACCCCGCGGCCGCTCCAGTAATCCAGAGAGCTTTCGGCGTAGCTGTAGGGGCTGTGATTATCGCCGTATATGCCGTATGCCATAATGTTAATGAAGTCAACATCTTTAAGCACGCTGTCGGGTACGGACTGGGCGTTTGAGCTGGGATAATCGGAGGATGAGCCGCTTACGGCTATGCTCACACTTTCAATTCTTTCATCGCCGCAAAGCGTATGCATGAAGCTTTCATATTTATCCTTGGTGGCGTTGGTGGGGCTTTCCCAGTCCACCTCTATGCCGTCAAGACCGTATTCCCTTATCATCCACACGCAGTTTTCGGTGAATTTTCGGGTAAGCTCCTTGTCACCCGCGATTGTCTCGAAGTTGGCCAGTATATTTTCCCCTTCAGAACTGCCGCCGCCGATAGAGGCGTATACTCGGCATCCGTCCTTATCGGCCTTTGCCACGACTTCTTTGAGTACATCAGGGCGCGGGACAAATATTGAACCGTCAGCCTTGGGGATAATAAAGGCGTAAATAACGTCAGTAAGATACTGAGTCTGAAGTTCTTCCACAGGCTCGTCGAAAACGTCAACACTGTAATAGCCCATTACACGATTTTTCACAGGCTCCGGAGCGGGCTTCATATCGGAGGTGGTAACGTTCATAACGTAATATCCGTCGGTCAGCTCGGTTTCACCGATTTCTCCCAGCTCGCCGCAGTATATGAGAGCCTTTCCGCCGATGTTGAAGCTGAGCTTTGCTTCCCGACCGTCTATGAATATTTTCCAGTCGGAATCATATATTGGCAGATGGACGTCGGTACCATCGAAGCCCAGAGGCGTAACCGCTTTTTGAGGATTACGGTTAAAATGAGTGGTTCGGTTTTCAAAGTCGGCGACAACGTCATAGCCGTAGTTTTCCAAATCCTCACACATTATCCAATAGGGGCTGTCGAAGCTGTAAACTCCGTCCGCGTTTTTTTCGTTCGCGTTGACACTGTAGCTGCGCATCATGGTGCCGTTTAAAATTATATGACCTCCGTCGTAGATACAGTAGTTCCCGTGTATTTCGTTTACAAAGCCGCCGCTTTCGTCGGTTTCAAAGGGATAGATGTTTTTTTCAGTCTTGCCCTCGTAGTAAATGTCGGATATTTCGCCTTTGCTCAGGTCGATGGTAAGACGGTATTTTTCGTCCTCGCCGGTACGGCTGTGACGGGCGTTTATTTTAAGAATTCCGTCCTTTACCGAAACCGTGTTAAAGTCGTAAGCGTTAAAAATATTGCTGCCGAACTCCTCGAATTCCTCGCCGTTGTAAAGGTAGAGGCTCTGGCTCCTTCCGGACATATTTTTGCGTACGCTTATTTTTACGCAGCTTTCATCGGAAACAGTATAATAGTCGCCCGTCGGATTTGGGCGGTCATCCTCGTCGCCGTCGGGAACAACGAAGGAATTTTCCGCCATAATACTGATTTTGTCGGGAGAAGTGCGCATTATCCAGCCCATATCCGTATATATGTACTGCCGATAAAGAGGCATATAATAGACTCCGTTAAAGGTTACGAAGGGATATTTCATAGCCGCGTTGTCGTGAAAACGGCCGTTTACCACAACGAACTTGTTCACGACCGTTACCATGTCGGACATATCGGGCTGTACGCTTACAGAAGGAAGAAGGCTGTATTTTCCGGCTTCCCGCTTGTCAATGGACAAGGCTCTTTCGCTGTCGGTAAGGGTGATTCCCATAAGCGCGCAGTTGTACTCGTCCAACGGTACATACGCAATTCCGTCATAGCGCAGATTTGGCAGCCCGCCCTCCGGCTCCCGCTGAAGGTTTACCGTTACGGGGCGGGTTTCCAGTTCGCACGTCAGGTAAACATTTTCGGCAAAAGCTACCGGAACAGCCAGCATGAACACCGCCGCCAGCGCAAATATAAATTTTTTCATAATGTCACTCCCGTGAAAAATATTCTTTACATATATTGTAGCATAAACCGCCCTGTGAAGTCAACAAAATATATGGTGAAAATTTGTCGGCTTTTTAATGGGGCGTTAATCTGATTTAAACGCGGCGTTTTTACGCATAATACGCGAAGGCGTTCAATGCTTCCGTTTATTTTATCCCCATTCCTCCGCCGCCTCGGGAACATCTTCGTATAAATACAATGAGCCGCATATTACCGTAGGCTTGCCCAAAGCAAAGGCAAGGCTTACGGCGTCTTTAAGATTTACGGCACTTTCCCCCTCAATCCCGTTTTCAGCCGCCAGAGCCTTCAATTCCCCCGCCTTCATTGAGCGGGGATTGTTCACTTGGGTAAAAATGAAGCTTCTGCCCTTGGAATCCAGCAGCTTCAGCGAAGGAACGATATCCTTGTCCTTCATGCAGGCGAAAATAACCGTCTGCCCGCCTTGGGGGAAATATCTGTCCAGAGCCTTAACAAGAGCCTCAGCGCCGTTGGGATTATGGGCTCCGTCAAAAATAAGCCCGGGCTTTAAGGTTTCCAGTCTCGCGGGATTTACCGCCGCCGCCAGCCCTTCACGTATAGGCACTTCCCCTATTCCCAGAGCCAAAGCCGTATCTATCGCAAGGGCGGCATTTTCCATCTGGTGGGGGCCGGCAAGACCGCAGGAAAGATTCTTCATGCCCCGATAATCAAAACGCTCCTTCATATTGCAAAAGCCCGTACTTTTGGGAATATCCGAAAAAATAAGCCTGTTAGCCTTCTCCGACGCGCAGCCTTCCACTACGGAATTGACCTCAGGCTCCTGATTTAAGGCAACGGTAATTTTGCCGGGCTTTATAATGCCGCACTTTGTTTTGGCAATTTCCCTCAAACTGTTTCCCAGAAAAGCGCAGTGGTCAAGGGCTATCCTTGCGATAACCGCCGCTTCGTTGGTTTCGATGACGTTGGTGGCGTCAAATTCCCCTCCAAGCCCCACTTCAAGTATGACATATCCGCAGTTTTCCTCTTTGAAATATTTCATTGCGGCGGCGGTCCACACCTCAAACTGGGTGGGATATTCTCCGGTTTTTTCCTTAACTCTTTCGCACAGCCCGCCCGTTTCCTCCAAAAGCGGATTAAGACGGCTGTCGGGGATTTCCGCCCCGTCTACGGTTATACGTTCGTTCACTCGTATCAGATTGGGGGAGGTATATCTTCCCGTTTTAAAGCCCGCCGCCATAAGTATTTTTTCCAGATTCGCGCAGACAGAGCCTTTGCCGTTGGTTCCCGCCACATGGATAAACCTTAGACCCTTGTGAGGATTGCCCATTTCCGCAAGAAGCGCGGTTATTCTTCCGAGACCCAAGCTTATAACGGTTTGAAAGCTGTTTGCATATTTCACGAAATCGCTCACTGTGATGACCTCTTTTTCCTTTTTGCCTTTATGCCGAATATTTTACCATGTATTTGCCCAAATACCTGTTCATAAGCCATATTGCCAAGGCGCGTACGGGGAACATAATTCCGGCTTGGGGCAGGCGGCTTATGAACAAAGCCAGGACGCCCTTCCCCATAATCGGAGCCAATGCCAAGGGCATGAGCAAAAGATCCACCACCGCGGATATAGCGGCAGAGCAGGCGATTATCCGCCCCCGACTAACGCTTTTTTTATAAAAGAACACGCCGAACGCGGCTCCGAAAAAAAATTTGCACACTGTAATGGGCAAAAACGGAGTCTGACCGGCGGCAAAGGTACCCGCGAGATCCGCCAAAACATACGCCGCTCCGCTCCACCACGGGCCGAACATTATGCCCGCTGCCGCAATGGGGAGAAATCCCAAATCGTATCTTGTGTTTCCGGTTTGGGGAAAGCCCAGAAACAGCCTGAACACCACGCTCAGCGCCGAAAGCGCCGCCACGGTGACAACCGTCCGCGTAGGAAATTTTTTTGCCATAAAAAAGCACTATCCTTTCTGTAATTATTACTACAAAAAGGATAGCGGAAAAAATATTCTTTTCGTAGCAACGGAATGCGAACCATGCACCGCAAGCTCCCCCGCAGGAAACGCTTTTCGTAAAGAGGGCAACTTCCCGTCCCTCTCTCACTTAACGCGCATGATTCTACTTTGCAAGACAAATATTAGCACATTTTTACGCTATTGTCAATAGGAAAGAATCACATCATTTCAATTTCTTTGAAAAGCTCCTCCACTGCCGCGTCGATAGGCACCTTGCGGAGAATTTCCCCGTGCTTGAACAGTAAAGCTTCCCCGTCGCCGCAGGCAAAGCCGATGTCCGCCTCCCGAGCTTCTCCGGGGCCGTTGACCGCGCAGCCCATCACCGCCACATGTATATCCTTATCCACGTCCTTAAGTCTGTCGGAAACACTGTTTGCGATTTCTATCATGTTCTTTACGCGGCACCGTCCGCAGGTGGGGCAGGAAGTAAACACGGCCCCTTTTCTCATATCAAGAGCTTTAAGCAGCTCTGTTGCGGCCTTTATCTCACGGACAGGATCGGCGGTAAGGGAAACTCGGATTGTGTCGCCTATGCCTTTCAGCAGCAAAGCCCCTATTCCGGCGCAGCTTTTCACTATTCCCGTATACTCCGTTCCGGCCTCTGTAACTCCGAGGTGCAGAGGGTAATCCGTCAGGGCGGACATCCTTTCGTAGGCTTCCACCATCAGCGGCACATTGCTGGACTTTATGGACAGGGCGATGTCGTAAAAGCCGCAGTCCTCCAGCATACGTATATGGTTAAGGGCACTTTCGCACAAGGCTTCCGCCGTAGGATGAGAGTATTTCGCAAGAAGCTCCTTTTCCAGAGAGCCGCCGTTGACGCCTATGCGGATAGGTATCCCCTTTTCGCCGCAGGCGTCCGCCACAGCCTTCACTCTGTCGGGAGAGCCGATATTCCCCGGATTTATGCGAATCTTGTCGGCGCCGCTTTTAACACATTCCAACGCTAAGCGGTAGTCGAAATGTATATCCGCCACAAGAGGGAGGTTTGTTCTTTCCTTTATTTTTTTAAAGGCCTTGGCGGCATCCATATCCGGCACCGCAAGACGGGCTATATCGCATCCGGCTACGCTGAACTGCTTTAGCTGTGAGACTGTGGAAGATACATCCCGTGTGTCTGTGGTACACATGGACTGCACGCTTACGGGCGCACCGCCCCCAACGAGAACTCCGCCCACGTTTATCTGCCTTGTTTTTCTGCGTTCCATCCTTTTCTACCTTTCCGCAATTCCCATTTCGACAAGCTTGCTCACGTATTTTTCCGCGGCTTCCGCAGCGTCGGCTTCATCTACATCGTATTCCTCGGTCATTGCCTTTACAAGCTCGTCCATGGATATTTCCTCTGTCAGCTTGTTGAATATAAAAGCGCCGGTGTCGTTTATTGTGATGAGCTTGCTGAGATTGAGCTGACCGCCTCCCAGCTTAACCACAACATACGTATCGTTCACCTTCCTAAGCTTGTATTTCCCTTTGAGCCTCATTTTTTATTCAATCCTTTCCGCCATTAGTATTATTAGCCATGTCTTATTAAGTCACATTATACCATATGAAGAAAAATTTATCAATAGTAAACTTGCAAATTAAGGAAATTACTTGTATCATAACAATACTTGCGCAAAAATTTTTGGCAAATGCTTGACAATATGTATGGGCGAGGTATAAAATATAGCTGAAAGTTTTGCGAGGAGCTGAGATAAATGAACAAAATTAAAGGATTTTTGGCCGTGCTTGTTTGCATGGCAATGGCAGTGGCGATTTTGCCGTGCATGGGCGT
>CAZKBV010000085.1:0-6029 GCA_964551215.1 uncultured Oscillospiraceae bacterium
CTGAAATGGAACCCGCCGCCTTAGAGGCGGGGGGACATCTGCGCTTAGGTTATAACATACGCGCCCCAAAAGCGTCTGACTTTTGGGGCGCGTATCATTTTTTTACACCCTTTTTTAATTTTTACCTTCTTATCCAAACTATCATTTCTCTTGTGTCTTCACGGTTATCCCAGAAGGCGTAGGGAATGGCTCGTATTTCCGTTTCCTCTTCGTCCTCCCGAGGGAAATCCGTCCGGCGGTAAAGCTCATCGCTGTTCCACTCTCTGCGGCGGAGAGCCCGCCCCTTTATATATACCATTCCCTCGAAAAGCTCGCCGCCCTCAACGGATTCAAAGCTGCCGAAGTCCGCTATGCGCAGGGAATCCAGCGCCGTGCCGTTGTCCGCCGATTCGAGACAGTATACCACCGGCCCTCTCATTATGGCAACTCTGCCGCTGTCCGCCCTTGCAAGAGGGTTGGCCTCAATAAATTCCACCGGCATGGGAAGGCTTAAAGCTATGCTGTCCCCGTCATTCCAATCCCGTGTAATATAAGCGTAGCCCTTTTTAAGCTCACATTCCGCCTTAAGACCGTTGACCTTTATTTCAAAGCTCCTCGCCCACGCGGGAATACGGAGGGCAAAGGTGTAGCTTCCGCCGCCGACGGTAAAGGCGATGTCCCCCTTCCACGGGTATTCTCCGCGCTGGGATACGGCCACCTTGCCGAAGGGCATATCCGCTTCCGCGTCGCTGCCTATATACAGATGAACGTATATTGTGTCATCGCTGTTGGAATATATGTATCCTCCGAGAGAGGTTATCATTCTTGCGAGATTCGGCGGGCAGCACGCGCAGCCGAACCAGCCCTGACGCTTGCTTCGCACATGGCCGCATATGCCGGCCTTACGGGTTGCTTCCTCCCACATTGAAAGTGGATTCGTATAGAAAAAGTGCTTTCCGTCAAGAGCCATGCCGCTTATGGTTCCGTTGTATATAAGCCGCTCCATGCAGTCGCTGTACTTGCTGTCAGCATCCATGCGCAGCATCCTCTGAGCGAAAAACACCATGGCTATGGCGGCGCAGGTTTCGTTGTAGGCGGAATCGTTCGGCAGATGGTAGTTGAAGCTGTAGGCCTCGCCGTACACCTGAGAGCCTACGCCTCCGGTAATGTACATTTGCTTTTTTGTAATGTTATCCCATATTGTTTCCATCGCGGCTTTAAGGCTTTCGTCCCCGGTTTCCGCCGCCAAGTCCGCCGCGCCCGTATAAAGATACCCCGCTCGGACGCTATGTCCAACGGCGGTTTTCTGCTCGCGTATGGGCTTATGCGCCTGACAGTATTTCTTGTCGGGCTTTTCCTGATATCCGCCCCAAAGATTTATGTGATTGCGTTTTTCCAGCTCCTCGTCGAAATAATTTGGCTCTGTACCCCGCTGATTTATGAAAAATTCGCAAAGCCTAAGATATCTCTTTTCTCCCGTTGCCCTGTACAGCCGCACCAACGCCAGCTCTATTTCCGGATGGCCGCTGTAGCCTTTGAGCTTGCCCTCCTCGGGGCCGAACCTGCTGTCGATAAGGTCGATAAAACGGCGCATTATTTTCAGCAGCTTGTCCTTTCCCGTAGCTTCATAATATGCCACGGCGGCCTCGGTCATATGTCCGGCGCAGTAAAATTCGTGGCAGTCCAGCAGATTTGTAAACCTTTTGTCCGGCTCCTTTATCTGGAAATATGTGTCCAGATAGCCGTCCTCCGCCTGAGCTTTTTCCAGCAGGTCGATTACCTCGTCCGCCGTTTTTTCAAGCTCCTTGTCGGGAGCGATGGTAAGGCGGTAGGCCGCGGCCTCCAGCCACTTTGCCACATCGCTGTCCTGAAAGACATAGCCGCCGAACTCCCCCTCTTCAAGCCCTGCCGCAATGCGGAAATTTTTTATGGCGTGGCTTGGCTCGGCGTCGGGGACAAGGTCGTTTATGGCAAGCCATTGATACGGAATTATTTTATCTATCGCAATTTCCGTATACGCTCCCCAAAAGCCGTCGTTTATTTTTACATTTTTTAAGGGTATGAAATTGTTTGTCACCAAAGTCATTTTTTTCTGTCTCCTTTTAGGAAAATAGGGCGGCTCTGAAAACCGTTTTGAAAAGAAAGGACAGCCTGCGGGCGGGACTGTGTCCGTTTTCTCTCAAGCAAGGGTTTTAGGTGTAACCGATAATACTTCCCATTCATTATAATCTCTGATGCTTGGTTTGTCAATAATTAAATGTGTTAAGTTTTTAAGGCGAATAAATTTCGGCCTCGGCGCATAAGAAGTACTGAGCTGTTATTCCCTCGGAAGGAGATTGCGATGAAGCGTATTTTTATTTTCGCACTTACGGGAGCGATTCTGATTTTTTCCGCATATATGGGAAAAAGCGCCCCAAAAGAAAAGATAGCCTATGTCACTATGGACGACGGCCCCACCCTTAACACTCCCGCTATACTGGAATGTTTTAAAAGGCACAATTCCAAAGCGGCATTTTTTGTGCTTAAGGACAGGATAGAGCTTTATCCGGACTATATCCGTCAAATGGAGGCCGGCGGCTTTTCCATAGGGCTCCACGGAGTGAGCCACAGCATGGATATATACTCCTCCCCCACAGGCCCGCTGAACGAGATAAACGAAACCTCCGACGCGCTGTATAAGCTGACGGGGCGGCGGAGCAAGCTTGTCCGCACTCCATACGGCAGCAAACAGAACCTTTCCAAGCGTCAAAGGGAGTTGCTGACCGCGGCGGGATATAAAATTTTCGACTGGAATGTGGATCCCAGAGACTCTATCGGAAAAACCGTGGACAAAGCGGCCGTTCTGCGCAACCTTAAAAAGGGGCTTGAGGACGCCGGAAGTCCGGCGGTAATACTTCTGCACGACAGAAAAAGCACCGCTGACGCGCTGGATGAGATTCTGGCCCTTATTGAAGCCGAAGGCTATAGGCTGGAAACCCTCACCGAAGAAACGGAGCTGTAAGCCGGAAAAATATATCTTGATTTTTCCTTTGCCCGATAGTATAATATAAATAACAATAAAGGCAACAGGAGAATTCGCTATGTTTACACTTTTAGCTCAGGAAGGGAAGGCTCGCCGGGGGAAATTTGAAACCGTTCACGGAACCATACAAACTCCGGTGTTCATGAACGTGGGAACCAACGCCGCCATAAAGGGAGCCGTGTCCGGCATGGACCTGAAGGAAATCGGCTGTCAGGTGGAGCTTTCAAACACATACCATCTTCATGTGCGGCCGGGGGACGACCTGATATACGAAATGGGCGGACTGCACAAATTTATGAATTGGGATCGCCCCATACTTACGGACAGCGGCGGCTTTCAGGTGTTTTCGCTGGCGTCGCTGAGAAAAATAACCGAAGAAGGCGTCAGCTTTCACAGCCATGTGGACGGGAAGAAAATTTTTATGGGTCCGGAAGAAAGTATGCGGATACAGTCCCGCTTAGCTTCCACAATTGCCATGGCCTTTGACGAATGTATTGAAAATCCCTCGCCATACGAATACGTGAAAAACAGCTGCGACAGAACATACCGCTGGCTTGTCCGCTGTAAGGAGGAGCTTTGCTCGCTCAATTCCCTGCCCGAAACCATAAACAAAAAACAGATGCTTTTCGGCATAAATCAGGGCGGCACCTATGAGGATCTGCGTATAGAGCATATGAAAAAAATCGCCGAGCTGGACTTGGACGGCTACGCTATAGGCGGTCTTGCCGTAGGGGAAAGCGTTGAGGAAATGTACCGAATAATCGAAGCGGTGGAGCCTTATATGCCCAAAAACAAGCCCCGTTACCTTATGGGCGTAGGCACTCCCCAAAACATTCTCGAAGCCGTGGAAAGAGGCGTGGACTTCTTTGACTGTGTAATAACCAGTCGCAACGCCCGTCACGCGAATCTTTTTACGGACAGGGGCGTGCTGAATCTTAACAACAGCAAGTTTGCCCGGGACGACCGTCCCCTTCAGGAGGGGTGCCAATGTCCGGCTTGCAAGAACTACAGCCGAAGCTATATCCGCCACCTGATAAAGGCAAAGGAAATGCTGGGGATGCGGCTGTGCGTGCTTCACAATCTCTATTTCTACAACGACCTTATGGCGAAAATCCGAGACGCTCTCGATAACGGGGAGTTCGCCGCCATGAAGGCCGAGATGCTTCCCCTTCTGGGGCAGAGGGTTTAAAATGCTTAGCTTTACCATAAACAAAAACGACTCCGGTCAAAGAGCGGATAAATTTCTTCTCAAGGCCACCTCCGCGCCGGCCTCCCTTATATACAAGACATTCCGTAAAAAGGACGTAAAAATAGATAAAAAACCTATAAAGGAAAGCTTCATCTTGGATGAGGGCCAGCTTTTAACCGTATATATCAGCGATGAATTCGCGAAAAAAGCCGTTTCCGCGCAAGGGGCTTCCTGCGATATAGAAATCGTGTACGAGGACGAAAACATCGCCGTAATGAATAAGCCCAAGGGTCTGCCCTCCCAGCCGGATAAGAACCATTCCGACGCGTTGAGCGGCCGCTTCAAGGCTTATCTTGAAGAAAAAGGCGAATACAATCCCCTAACGGAGCGCAGCTTTTCCCCCGCCCTTTGCAACAGACTGGACGTAAACACCTCCGGTCTTGTTATAGGTGCGAAAAACGCCCCCGCCCTTCGGGAAATGAACGCCGCGATTCGGGAAAGGCTGGTTGAAAAATACTACATCTGCCGGTGCAAGGGCGTGCCGAATCCGCCCTCCGCCACCGTAAACTCCACCATATCCAAGGACGGGCGAGCGAACAAAAGCACGGTCGGAGCCGGAGGAAAGGAAATTTCCACAAGCTACAGGGTGCTGTCCGTCAGGGGGGACACTTCACTGGTGGAAATACAGCTCCACACAGGCAGGAGCCACCAAATCCGAGCCCAAATGGCCGCCTTGGGCTGCCCGCTGATAGGCGACGCGAAATACGGCGGCGAACGCGGAAAAGACGGTCAGGAGCTTACTGCCTACAAGCTGATTTTCAAAACCTCCGCCGGTATGTTCGAATACCTTAACGGAAAGGAAATATCTCTCAAAGGAGGAAACACGCCGTGAGCACGGGCATTGTATATTGGATATTATATTTTTATATCTACTGCTTTCTCGGATGGTGCATCGAAAGCGCTATCGTTTCGATTGACACGAAAAAGCTGACCAACCGAGGGTTCCTGCGGGGGCCTATGCTTCCGATTTACGGCTTCGGAGCCATAACGATACTTTTTTGCACCCTCCCCTTCGGCAACAGCATATTCCTTCAGTACATAGTGGGAGCCGCCGCCTGCACCTTGCTGGAATACGTGACAAGCGTGCTTATGGAAGCCATATTCAAAACAAAATACTGGGACTATAGCGGCAAATTCATGAACTTTCAAGGGCGAATATGCCTTGTAAGCTCCCTTTTCTGGGGAGTTCTTTCCCTGTTTGTGATTTACGTTATCCATGACCCCATTTCGGCTTTTATTACCAAGCATATTCCCCTTCCCGCCGCGGTAGTCATAGCGTCGGTAATTTCGGCGTTGTTCCTGACCGATATATACTTTTCCGCAAAGGCGGCGTTTATGCTTACAAAAATCGCGCGTAAGCTGGAGGATGTTAACGTACAGCTTGAACTGGCGAAAATGGAAGCGAAGGAAAAGCTTTCCCTCAGCGCGGAGGAATTTCGTGACCGGCTGGGCGATATGAGCGACAGCTTCCGCGACATGGGCGAGGAATTTTCCCACCGCATAGACGAACTGCGCCGCCGGAGAAGCGACGCGCTTAAAAACGCCGGTTTCCTTGTCAGGAGCCTTGTAAAGGATAACCCCACAGCGCTGCATAAGCAGTTCGCGGCGGGCTTCGGCGAGCTTAAGGAATACGTAAAAAAGTCCCGCAAACAAAAATAAACCCCGGCACAAACCGGAGACAAACCACTGACAAGCCCTATGTTATCCATGGGGGAAGCTTGAAGGGGAACTCCCCTTCAATAAAAATCATAAAATCCGGCGACATGTGCGTCGGATTTT
>CAZKBV010000086.1:0-5981 GCA_964551215.1 uncultured Oscillospiraceae bacterium
GCAACATAATTTATAGTTATCCTGCATTTTTCGACCAAAAAGATTAAATATACAGCAACAAGTACAGCCCGAAAAGATGGCTGTCCTTGTTTGTGCATAAAAAAGAATAATTTTGGAGTTTTTAAATATGAAAATAATATACAGAAGGAGGTTATGGCGTGTTATTCGACTATTTTTACGGCAACGAGGCAGAACAGTTCAGCTTTTACCGCATACCTAAGCTGCTCATAACTTCCCCCGCCTTCAAAAAAGTGTCCGACAGTGCAAAATTGCTTTACGGCCTTATGCTTGACCGCATGAGCCTGTCGTTGAAAAACGGCTGGGTGGATGACGAAAACCGTGCGCACAATAAAAAAGCCCTGCGAAATAGAGGCAATGCGCCGAGCGGAGCTTATTACAAGCGAAGGAATACAGGCCATGATGAAGGCCTCCCGAGACGGAATGTACGAATACCAGTACAAGGCCGTTTGGGACTACACTTTGGCTCAGCACGGAGTGCTTTCGCCAATGTTCCCCTCCATAATCAGCGCCGGAAAAAACAACTTCTGCATACACTACTATGACTATCGGGGACAGGCTCATGACGGCGACATGGTGCTTAACGATGTGGGCGCGGTATGGGACAATGTGGGTACGGACGTTTCCCGAGGCTGGCCTGTAAACGGAAGGTTCGGCGACAGGCAAAAATTGCTCTATAACTGCGCCTATAACACCTCAAATCATATGTTTGACATTATAAAGCCCGGAATGCCTATGGGAGAGGTGGACGCCGAAATCCGCCGGTATAATTTTGAACAGCTTCGGGCAATCGGCCTTTGCGATAAATTCGAGGATGTCGGCAAATACATTTGGCACGGCGGCGCTCACCATGTGGGCTACGACACTCACGACACGGTAAACGCGCCTTCGGATATGCCCATCCGTCCCGGGATGGTATTCTGCGTGGACGTGGGTATTTACTGCGAGGAGTGGGGCATAGGCTTCCGTTTGGAGGATAACTGCCTTGTGACTGAAAAGGGCTGCGAAAACCTTTCGGCGCCGGTTCCCCGGTCCGTTGAGGATATCGAAAGGGTAATGGGTAAAAAGAACTGAGCGTATTTTGTAAAAACAGACCGCGAAGAAACAAATGCTTATGTTTTTTTACGGTCTGTTTTTTGTACATACAATTTTCACGCAAAACAGCTTTTACCTCTTGATTTTTGTCGGCTTTTGTTATAAAATACATAATAGAGTATTATTGAAAAAAGGAATTTTTATGGACAAGCTTAGAATTTTGGGAATAGACCCCGGCATAGCCATAGTGGGAGTGGGCGTGGTGGATAAGGACGTCAGGGGCTATAAGCCTGTATTTTACGACGCCGTAACCACTCCGGCACACACCCCTCTTGAGCTGAGACTGCTGGACGTTTATAACCGCCTTAACAAAATAATCGAAGAATACAAGCCCGACGCCGTCAGCGTGGAGGAGCTGTTTTTCAACAACAACGCCAAAACAGCCATTGCCGTAGGGCAGGCGAGGGGAGTTATACTTCTGGCGGCGGTGCAGTACGGCGTGCCGATATTTGAATACACCCCTTTGCAGGTAAAACAGGCCCTTACGGGCTACGGACGGGCGGACAAAAAGCAAATTCAGCAGATGACCAAGGCTCTGTTGGGGCTGGAGGCCGTTCCTAAGCCGGACGATGTTGCCGACGCGCTTGCAATTGCCCTCTGCCACGGAAACAGCACCCGTCTGGGCTCCCATGGCTCACAGCTGGAGCGGCTTATAAAAGGAGGAAAAATATGATATCCTATCTGAACGGAAAAATCGCCTTTAAAGGCAGCGGACAAATTATAATGGACGTGGGCGGCGTGGGCTTTTCGGTTACAATGCCTACCTCGGACATAGGCCGCCTGCCCGCCGAGGGAATGGATGCCACTGTTTTTACATATCTTTACGTCCGTGAGGACGCTATGGAGCTTTACGGCTTTACGGACAAAAGAGGCATAGAATACTTTAACAAGCTGACCTCCGTCAGCGGCGTAGGCTGCAAGGCGGCAATTGCCATATTGAGCGCGCTGTCCCCGTCGGATTTGGCTTACGCCATAATTTCCGACGATTATAAGTCCATTACAAAGGCTCAGGGCGTGGGGGCGAAAATTGCCCAGCGGATAATTTTGGAGCTTAAGAGCAAGGTAGACACTGCCGACGCCGCGGGTACTCCTTCCGCCAATTCCGCCATGACCGCCTCGTTCTCCCCTTCGGCGGAGGTAAACGCCGTGAACGCGCTTATCGCCTTGGGCTGTTCCCCGGGAGAGGCTCAGAAAACAGTTATGCAGATACCCAAGGAAGGGCTTTCCGTTGAGGATATCATAAAAGAAGCGCTTAGGAGGATGAGCAATGGAATTTGACGACCGCATAATTTCAGGCCGACAGCTAAGCGGCGACAACGAGCTGGAATACAGCATACGTCCCAAAACAATGGACGAGTACATCGGCCAAGACAAGGTTAAGGAAAGTCTTAAAATATATATCCGCGCCGCGCTGGAAAGAGGCGAGGCTCTGGATCACTGTCTGCTTTACGGCCCTCCCGGGTTAGGCAAAACAACCCTTGCGGGGATAATAGCCAACGAAATGGGGGTAAACATAAGAGTCACCAGCGGCCCCGCAATAGAAAAGCCTATGGATTTGGCGGCAATACTTACCAATCTCGGCCCTCAGGACGTTCTGTTTATTGACGAGATACATCGGCTTTCCAGAAGCGTTGAGGAAATTCTTTACCCCGCTATGGAGGATTTTTCCCTTGACATTATAATAGGCAAAGGCCCCAGCGCACAGTCCGTAAGGCTGAGCCTTCAGCCCTTTACCCTTGTTGGAGCCACTACCCGCGCCGGACTGCTTTCCGCCCCGTTAAGGGACCGCTTCGGCGTGATTTCAAGACTTGATCTTTACAACACCCGCGACCTTATGACGATAGTTAAGCGCAGCGCCGGAATTTTGGGCATAAGCATTGACGAGGGCGGCGCGGAGGAAATCGCCTCCCGTTCCAGAGGAACTCCCAGAATAGCCAACAGGCTCCTTCGCAGAGTTCGGGATTTTGCTCAGATAATGGCGGACGGAAGCATAACCGATGACATTGCCGACAAGGCTTTGCGTATGCTGGAAATAGACAAGCTGGGGCTTGACGCCGTGGACAAGCGCATGATGCTTTCCATTATCCAAACCTTCGGCGGCGGCCCCGTCGGCCTTGACACTCTGGCGGCCACAATAGGCGAGGACGCCTCAACCATTGAGGATGTTTACGAGCCTTACCTTATGCAGTTGGGCTTTCTCAGCCGTACGCCTCGGGGCCGCTGCGCCACCAAGCCGGCCTACGAACACTATAACATTCCCTTTGGGGAAGAAAGCAATCAGGTCACATGGTAGCTTTTACAAAAATGTTACATTTGTGTAACAGAGATGTAAACAAAAAGGAATATAATATTTTATGTCGAATTAATTTGTATGAGGTGATTTTATGCGAAAGCTGGTTGCACTGCTCGTTGCGGCAACGGCGATGCTGACCGCCGCAATGACGGCATACGGCGTTGAAATGAATTTGATTTATGATGAAATTTATCATTATTATAATGAGGAGGACGTGTTCATCGAAATAAACGGCAAACGTATCGAAACCCCCGATATGCCTCCGGTTATACTTAACGACAGAACTCTCGTCCCCGTAAGGGAAGTCTTTGAGGCTGTCGGCGCGGACGTAGAATGGGACAATAAAGCAAAAAAAGCCTCTATCGAATATGAAGGCGTAAGCGTGATATTCACCATAGGTAGCCGCACGGTAAACTTAGGCCGTTCCAAATATATCATTGCCGACACAGATCCGGCGCCCATGATAATCAACGACAAAACAATGATTCCCGTGCGTACGGCGGCAAATTTGCTGGGCTTTGACGTAAACTGGGACAATTCCCGACGCACCGTTGAGCTTACAGACCTGAGCGGAGAAGCTTCAAAGCCGAGCGAAAGCGAAACCTCCGGCGAAACGGAAAAGACTGACGGGCAAGACGCCGACTTTCCTTCCAACGAAAGCGTTATCGGCAAAATCTACTGCACAAAAAGCGCCGACGGGGCGGATTTGATTTATCTGGCCTATGAAAATCCCGTTGAGCCGGAAATTTCCCGATATTCCAATCCTCAAAGGGTTGTTATGGACTTTGACGGAACATCCCTCTCCGCCGACGGCAGTACGGAGTTTGAGGGAACAGTAATCACCTCCGTGCGCAGTGCCAACCATGAAGACAGCGCGAGAATCGTTCTTGACGTTAAGAAACAGCCCGATATCGAGGTGCGGAAAAGTCCTACGGGAATAGTTATTATAGTCCGCAGCTCCGAGGGAAAAGGCTCCACTCAAATCTATGACCTTATTGACGGGGACGTATACGAACCCCCTAAGGAAAGCGAGGTTCAAAGCGGCGCACAAACCGGTAACCAAACCGATACTCAGACCGATACTCAAACCGAACAGACGAATCCCTCCGGAGGCAGCCTCATAACCCTTGACACAAGCGGAACCGTGGACAGCACCACAGCGACGGACTTCGATTATAACACAATAGTTATCGACGCCGGTCACGGCGGCTCCGACCCCGGAGCCTTGGGAGGAAACGCCAAGGAAAGCGAAATAAATCTTTCCATTTCAAAAAAGGTTACGGCAAAGCTTGAAGCCGCGGGATACACTGTAGTGCAGACAAGGCCGGATGATACTCACACCACTCTCCAAGCGAGAGTTGATACCGCAAGCGTAAAAAGGGACGGCAAAATTGCGGCGCTGTTCGTAAGCATACACTGCAATTCCTTTGACCGCGAGGACGTAAACGGAACGCAGGTTTACTACCATCCGGATTCCAAATACGGCACTATACTGGCTCAGAACATATATAACGCCAACGTTTCCGGAACTTCCTTGAATCCGGGGCAGATACACGACGGCTCTCATCTGTTCGTTATCCGTAAGACAATTCAGCCGGCGGCGCTTGTTGAGACCGCGTTCATAAGCAACGACTCCGACAGAGCGTATCTTACAAGCGATGAAGGTCAGGAAGCCTTGGCTCAGGGCATTTTTGAAGGCATAGTGAAAACCGTTGAGCAAATGAAAAGCGATAAGGGGCTGTAAAAATTGTGCCGTCCCATCGCCCGCAAAAACAGATAGCACCATAGGTTAATAACAAAAAGCTCTTGAATCGGGGCTTAAAAAGTCCCGTGTTCAAGAGCTTTTAACACTTTGCGGACATAACCGTCGGAATTTTTTAATTTTCATTTTCTCCGATTTTAAATGTAAAATTTCAATATGTTGGCCGGTGAAATGTGCGGCATATATCTTGACAAGGGGGGAATTTTGTGATACAATGACTCGGCAAGCTGGTTAAGCAGCCGCGGATGCGTTATGCGCAGATGAGGAAAGTCCGAGCTTCACAGGGCAGGGTGCCGGAGAAATCCCGGTGGAGGCGACTCTAAGGAAAGTGCAACAGAAATAAACCGCCGCGTAAGCGGTAAGGATGGAAAGGCGGGGTAAGAGCCCACCGGCCCCCGGGTAATCGGGGGCGCTATGTAAACCCCACCCGAAGCAACGCCGACAGGATAGGTTGGCCCGACCGCAGTCCGAAAGGCGGCTGGAGCCTTGCGGAGACGTAAGGCGTAGACAGATGGCTGCTCACGACAGAACTCGGCTTACCGATCAACTTGTAAAAGTCCGCTTCGGCGGGCTTTTTTGCTTGCCGGCCTTAGGATAATTAAGCCTAAAACAATAACCAATGCTCAAAATTACGGCGCGGCGCACGCAGGTTATACTTTTCGGACAGTATCGGCAATATATTTTGTGCATTTTTACCTGTTGACACCACAATATATAGGTGATATAATAAGAACGAACAGAATAAAAGGAAGTTATACTACTGACGGAATTATTAGTGGAGCTTACCACGTGGAGTATAACGCATTTAAATCG
>CAZKBV010000087.1:0-5042 GCA_964551215.1 uncultured Oscillospiraceae bacterium
TTTTTTCGGAAGCGTTGTTATTATATCACCGCTTCCCCCTTTTTGTCAATACCCTTTTTTTACTTTTTTTCCGGAGGGTATAGGAAACGGGTCCCGGTTTCCCGAAGACCCGTTTCAAAACCGCAATCCCTTATTCCGCCGGTCTGAAAATCCACTTTGTGGCATACGCAAAGCTCTTTTGGCGAACCGCTGTTCCGTCATAAGAAGCATAAAGGCCGCTGTTTACATTTTTAATGTAATAATAGTTGCCAACCTTCTCAAGAGCCCAAGCTTGGCTTGCCGCTCCGTTTTTCTGAGAAACGCATACCCTGATATTTTCATCCGTAGAATTATTTGACACATCTATAACGCTTTCGCCGTCCTTGTTTACAACAACGAAGCCGTTTTCGCCGTCCTCCATAGTCCAAATCTGTCCGCTAAGACCCTCATTGCGCTCAACGCCGAGAGTACCGTCACGTTCAATTGTAAGAACGGAATTTGTGCCGTAAATCGCAACTCTGAAAGAGCCGTCAATCTTTTTATTAACCTTTACGGGCGTATTGGGGTCAATATTAGATACAATAGTAACCTCATCGCCGGAAATTTCCCACATTGTAGCGGCATCCTTGCTTCTCTGCTCAAGGCTGCCGTTATTAAGCGTAAGGTAAAGGCCGCTCATAACGCTTTTAATATAATAGCCTTCGCCGCTCTGTTCGAGAATCCACGCCTGATTGCTGCCGTCGTTGCCTTCCCAAACGCCTATCTGAGCGCCCTCGTCCATAGACTGTCCGGAAACGTCCAAGAAAAGCTCCGTGCCAACATTCTGAAGAGCGTCGCCATTGGAATTTGCCCCCCGAACCCAACGCTGATTCTTTTTTGAGGAGGACTTTTCAACCAAAAGCGTAGCACCGTCTGAGCCTACGGCAAGTGCCTGTTCTGTGCCGAATACGCTGATTTTAAATTCGCCGGCTATAACGGTACCGTTGCCGCCGCTGATAACAGCCTCAGCGTTGGGATCGGCGATAACCCACTTTGTGGCGCTGCCCTTGCTTCTCTGCTCAATGCTGCCGCCGTTGGCCGTAAGATAAAGGCCGCTCATTGAGCTTCTTATATAGTAACCGTCGCCCTCAAGCTCCAAGCTCCAAGACTGGTTGTCGCCGCCGTTGCCTTCCCACACAAGGATCTGTCCGCCCTCGTCGTAGGATTGCCCGGAAACGTCCATAAAGTAGGATGTTCCCTTATTTTTAATTCCGGTTCCGTCCAAAGTCCATATCTGCTTGGAATCCTTGGTGTTGCCGCCGAGGCTGAGAGTCATATTGTCCGAGCCTACCGTAAGCACGGTTGCCGTGCCGTACTTTGCTATTATAAATTCACCGGAAACATTGCTCATATTGGCGTAATTTGAGGTAGAAGCCGCCGCGCCGCCGATAACGGCCTCAGCGTTGGGATCGGCGATAACCCACTTTGTGGCGCTGCCCTTGCTTCTCTGCTCAATGCTGCCGCCGTTGGCCGTAAGATAAAGGCCGCTCATTGAGCTTCTTATATAGTAACCGTCGCCCTCAAGCTCCAAGCTCCAAGACTGGTTGTCGCCGCCGTTGCCTTCCCACACAAGGATCTGTCCGCCCTCGTCGTAGGATTGCCCGGAAACGTCCATAAAGTAGGATGTTCCCTTATTTTTAATTCCGGTTCCGTCCAAAGTCCATATCTGCTTGGAATCCTTGGTGTTGCCGCCGAGGCTGAGAGTCATATTGTCCGAGCCTACCGTAAGCACATTTGTCGTGCCGTACTGGGCGATTACAAATTCACCGGAAACATTGCTCATATTGGGATAGTTGGAGGTTCCGGAGACCGCTCCGCCGCCCGTGCCGGTATAAACCTCTACCTCGGCAACGGATGCCCAGCTTCCCGTTGTGGAGCCGTTCACGCTGATTTTCACATAACGAGCCTCGACTCCGGCGCCGATATATTCCATCGTGCCGCCGTTTTCTACGCTCTGTCCGTCATAAAGATTTGTATACGCGTTTCCGTCGGCGGAAACCGCAACGCCGAATTTAATCGCGCGTCCGTCATCGTAAGGCTTCATCTGTACGCCTACGCAGGAAACGGGAATAACGGAGCCAAGATCAATAATCGCGTTCGCGCTTCCTTCAGCCGCCCAAACGGAGCTGCTGTTGCCGTCGGCGATATTTCCTCCGGGATTTTCGGCTTCCGGCTCCGAGGACGCCTTTACCATAGAACCGCTGATGCTTACTTTTGTGCCGGAAGCCGCGGCAATCTTTCCGCCTGCCGCAACAGCGCTGTTGGAATCGGCTTTTCCGGGAGTGTATATTTCACATTCAAGCAAGCTGTTCCATGTGCTGGCCGTATTTCCGTGGCTCTTTATTTTTACGTATCTCGCCTGCTGATTTACTTCGTGTACCTCATAGAACTCGCCCTTCGCGCTGCCCGAAAAAACAGAAGTGTAATTTGAGCCGTCGGAAGAAATCTCAATTTCATAGCTTGCGCTTCTTTCTTCCCACTTCCACCATGCCATTTTAATTTCGGTAATCATCATGGACGAACCCAAATCGGCAACAAGCTCGCCGTCGCCGTCGCAGGCCCAGCGCGTTCCGGTGTCGCCGTCAAAGGCGCTACGGCCGGGATTTTCCGATTGCGGCTCCGACGCGGAATCTATTATTATGTTTACCGGCGTTACCTTCACGGTTTCAACCGTAGTCTGGTCGCTTCCTCCGACTATACCCGCAACGGTTTCCTCGGCCGCGCTCCAGTCAAGCTGATAGGAGGTGGGAACGGTAATCGGGGGCAGATTGCCCGACGTAATTGCGGACGCAATCGTAGAAAGCACCGCCGCGTCGGTAACGGCGTCCTTTATAACGCCTCTTGAGGAAATAACAGCCACCTTCGTGTTGCTGTCATAGAACACGGTTTGACCCACGATATCCTTGCCAAGGTCGGTAACGGGAACCATGGTTTCATCGCCGGACTCATAGGGAGCGGCGCTGAAGGAATATCCTCTGCCGTTAAGGGTATAAGTTCCGCTTCCGCTACGGACGGCCAGCTTTTTCTCGACGCCGAAGCTTATTTCCGTAACTCCGGAGGCCGAATCATAGCTTACCGTACCGTTAAGAAGCTGCGCAACGGAGCGCAGAGGAACAAACATCACTCCGTCAACCTCCGCGGGAGCCACGGCGATGTTACAAAGAGTATTGTTCGCAACGGCCCTCGTACTGCCGACCATAAGAGCGACATTGTTGTTAAGTACGATTCCGTACTCGGCGGCGGACACGTTTATCCCTATGCATCCAATCGCCATAGTCAGAACCGTCAAAAGGCAAAGTACCTTTTTCATAATTAAAAATCCCTCCTTAGAATTTGGGGAGCCGGACGCTCCCGTTATGCCAAAGCATAACCTATAGCTTTATTATATAGCTTTTTTGCCAATTTGTAAATAGGAAAAAAATTTTTAGTAAAAATGTATAAAAATCTATTCAAAATTTTTACATTATTCCCATAATAAAAAGGTACCCTAACGCCGCAAGAAGGATATAATCGTCGCTACCCTCAAAAAACAGCATCGCAATTATCCCCAAAAGTATATAATCGTCTGTTTTCAAATCTCCCAGCTTCTTTAAAATTCCGGGAAGCTCCGCCTTTCGGTTTACGTAGGGCGGAGGGGGAGAAAAAAACGGATTCATGCTTCTGCTCTGCATATTTTCCCCCTAAAAAAGCTTCATATCCTTGCCCAACTTCCCAAGCTGCATCATTCTTAGCAGAGCCACGGCTCCGTCCACATAAGGAGCGCGTTTTTCGCTGAGGAAGGGCTTGATTGCCATAAGCAGCCTCGTTCTGTTGTCTCCGCTCATGTCCGGCAGCCTAAGTCCGCTTTGCGAAGCCGGATTTTCGCTCTGCGCCGATGCGGCCGCCGCAGGGGAAGGCGTCGGAGGGGAAGGCTGTGACGGAGTCTGCCCTCCCAGCGCGCTCGCTATGGCCGTCAGCTTGCTCATCGTCTCGGGATCATTCAGCATTGACGCTATCTGTTCTTCCAGATTCATTGTTCCCTTTCCCCCGTTTCTCCGCTTATCCCTTGCTCAGTACGGACGCGAGCTGTTTTGCCGCCTGAGGATTTTTCGCCAGCTCCTCCATAAGCTTCGCCTGCCGGTCGGTGCTTATGGGAAGCCCCTCTATAGGCTTTCCTTCCTTCAGCTTTTTAAGCGTTTCCCGCCCCTCGGGAGTATTTACAAAGGCCCTTGCCTTTGCCGCCGCGTCGCTAAGCTCCTTTGGATTCATATTTTTCAGCATTGAAAATATATCCTGCATATTGTCCGCCTTTCCGGGGCCGGACTTGGGCCCCATTTGTTTTCCGCTATATAATATGGCTTTGCGGTTAAGGTTGACACTTAAAAATTATTATGGTATAATAAACGCAATGAGTCAAACGCAATGAGTCTTGCGGGGCAAGACTTTAATGGCTACGCCATTACCGCGCTATGCGCGGTTGCGTAATTGACGGCTTCGCAAACGAGCCAATGCAAGCAAGCATTTTTGCTCATGGTATAATGTAACGGCAAAGGAGGCGCGTCATAATGAGAATTCTCGTATTTTCCGACAGTCACGGAAACACGGCCTGTATGGACAAAGCCATAAATACCATCGGCAGCTTCGACGCGATTATCCATCTTGGCGACATAAACGCCGACGCCCGATATCTGGAAAGGACATACGGCCAATATCCCGTCTACGCGGTTCAGGGCAACAACGATTTTTCCTTCTCCTTCCCAAATGAGCGTACAATTGAGCTGGAGGGCGTAAAAATATATATGTGCCACGGCCACACAAGGGGAGTCCGCCGTGGAACGGACGCTCTCCGCGCCGCCGCAAAGGAGAGGGGCTGCTCCGTAGCCCTTTACGGACACACCCACGTTCCTAAAAATATAACCGAGGACGGCATTTTAATTTTTAACCCCGGCAGCTGCCGCCTTCCCGGAAACTACTCCCCCTCCTTCGGCGTGCTGGAAATAGAAAACGGAAAATGCGCCGCGGTGGTGGTGGACTGGATTTTATAA
>CAZKBV010000088.1:0-5036 GCA_964551215.1 uncultured Oscillospiraceae bacterium
CGTTCGCAAGCTCCATTTCAAGCAAGCTTGATGGAGCGTTGCTCCGATTTAAACCAAACGGCGTAAGGCGTTTAATTGATAGGCTATGTAAAAATTTTTAATCGGGCAAAATTAAAGCGTAAAATAAAGTAAGGGAGCGATTACCGATGAACGGTCTTAACCTCCTTGTCGCGGAGGACAACGATATAAACTGGAATATTGTTCAGCATATGCTTGAATTCTGTGAAATTGCGTCTGTACGAGCCGAAAACGGGAAAATTTGCGTGGACAAGATAAACGAAGCTCCAAACGGAACCTTCGACGCGATTCTTATGGATATACATATGCCGATAATGAACGGTATTGAAGCTGTAAAAACGATACGTAAATCCGACAGGGAATATGTTCGCCGTGTGCCTGTAATTGCCATGACGGCCGACACCCTTGATGAGGATATTGCCGCTTGTCGGGAGGCCGGTATGAACGGGTACGTATCTAAGCCCCTCGACATTCAAAGGCTTGTCGCGGAGCTTCGCAAAGCCCTTCACTGTAACGTAGGATCCGGTGAAGATTGATTCGCGCGGGATTATCGCCAAAAAAGAAATTTGAATCGGGTGAAGATTATGGATAAACAGATATACAACTTTTTAAAGGTGCTGAAAACGGCGTTTACGTCTGAAGCCTACCGACTGGACGAGCCGGATTGGGAGGCGATGGCCAAGCTGGCGTCGGGTCAGTCGGTGGCGCCTTTGTTTAACGAGGGCGCGGCGTTTTACGACGGGATTGATTCCGAACTAAGTCAAAGGATGTTTTCTTCGTCGGTAATGCAGCTTTCCGCGCAAGCCCTGCGTACCGAGGAGTTTTTATGCGCCTACGATACTATTGCGAAAGCCGGAGTTTATCCTATTGTGGTGAAAGGACTCATATGCCGTTACACTTACGGCGATTTGGGAGATCACCGCCCTTCCGGCGACGAGGACATTTACATAAAAAAAGAGGATTTCCCAACGGTTATGGAGGCTCTGCGGGGGCTTGGCTACGAACCGGAGGAGCATGAAATAACTCCAAAGCTTCTGGACGTAATTCAGGAAATAAGCTTTAAATCCCCAAGCGGGCTTAAAATAGAAGTACACATCAATCTTTTCGGAAAGGAAACAGGCGTTCGCCGCAGCCTTAACGGGTATTTTGAAAACGCCTTTGAAACCGCCGAGGAAATTGAGGTGGACGGCCATAAATTATACACCCTTGACTGGACGCTTAATTATTTGTTCCTTTTTATGCATTTGTACAAGCATTTTACATTTTCGGGAGTGGGAGTGCGTCAGGTTATCGACATGGGATTTTTCCATAAAATGTTTAAAGACCGGATAGATATTGACGCGGTGGAAAAGGCAATCTGCGAAATAAAGGCGGACAGGCTTTATGCCGATACCGTCGAGATAGCCCGAATGTTGGGCTTTGACGTAGATACCCGGCTGAAAGGAAAGGATCCGCGGCTGCTTTTGGAGGATATGGCCGACGGCGGCGTCTTTGGCAACATCAGTGCCGAAAGGTCGCAAAGCTCGCTTGTTTTGCTTTCGGCGATGAACGGGAATGAGGGTAAGCCGAATCTGATGAAAATGCTTTTTCCTCCGGTCGAAATGCTGGTGGTCGGTCATCCGGTTTTGTCCGATAAGCCGTGGCTGCTTCCCTTTATATGGGTCAAGCGGTGGTTCAAGTTTATAGGCAAGCTTTTTACCAATAAAAAAGGCTTGGGCTATGCGGGGGAAAGCCTTGAGTTAGGCAAACACAGGCTTGAGCTTATTAAAGAATACGGACTGATAGAATAACAAAGAGAGGGCGGAGGAGGTATGCCTTTTGAACTTAAGCGGCCCATGGTTACGGCGGCTATGTTTGCGGCGGCTTCCGCCGCCCTTTGCTGCGCCGGAATCGGATTGCCGGTTATTTGGGCGGTGATTCTCGGCTTCGGAATTATTTGCTGCGTATTTTTCAGGCGGGCGGTTCTTCCGGCGGCTTTATCGGCAGCGGTTGCGCTGTCCGTGTCCTATGGCTTCAAACGCATGGAAAATAAGGTTGCCGAAGCGGCGAAGCTTGACGGCACGGAAGCCCTTATAGAGGGTGAGGTATGGAAAAATCCCGACCTTTACGGCGGCTCGGACAGCATAATTCTTAAAACGGAAAACGGCTTTGTGTCTTTAAGCGTTTTCGGGGAGCTTGACAGCGACATAGAAATAGGCGATCGGCTCAAATTTACAGGGGAATATTCCGTTGCGGATTTGGCGAAAAACGACTACGCCTTTGACCGGCGGCACTATCTTTACGGCAAAAGGATTTTTCTTACGGCGTCTCCCTTGGGAAAAATATCCGTGGAAAAATGCCGTCGGGTAAATCCAAGGATTTTGGCGGGGCGTTTGCAGCGGGCCGCCGTAAACGCCGGAGAATTCAGGCTGTCGGGGGACAGCTTCGCCCTTTACGCCGCCGCCGTTTTCGGGGACAGACAATTTATGAGCGGAGAGCTGAAAAATCAGCTTTCCGCCGCCGGACTCAGCCATATTGCGGCAGTGTCGGGAATGCACCTTTCCGTGGTGGTATCCGTTTTATCCATGCTGCTTTATTTTTTGCTCGGTCGGGGACGGCTCAGCGCGGCGGCGGCCATTGTTTCGGTTATAGCCTTTGCGACGGTTACCGGCGGCAGCGACAGCGTAATCAGGGCGGCGATAATGAGCGTTATTTTCTTAGGCGCAAAGCTCATTTACCGTGACGCGGACAGCCTTTCGTCCTTGGGGGCCGCCGTTTCGGCGATGCTGCTGGCAAATCCTATGGTGATTTATTCCGTTGGGTTCAGGCTTTCCGTGGAGGCGACATTGGGAATACTCCTTTTTGTTCCGCTGTTTAAGGATAAAATGAGTTCTTTGCCCCGAATACTGAAAATTCCGGCGGAGGCCGCTTTGGTGGGAGTCGGCGCCCAGCTTGCGGTAGTTCCGGAGCTTGCGCTGAGCTTTCACAGTCTGCCGCTGTATTTTCTTATTTCGGATGTTCTTGTGGTTCCGGCGTTAAGCATAGCTCTGCCCTTGGGGCTGCTTTTTCCGGCGGCGGCAAACATCCCCTTTATCGGCGACGGATGGGCATGGGTATGCGATAAAATATTCGGCTACATAGTTTTCATGGCGGAGAAAATATCCGCTTTGCCCAAAGCCGGGTTAAAAATAGGCGGCGTTACGGCCTTGGACGTTATTGTCTATTTCCTTTGCGCGGCCGCCTTGTATTCGCTGATTTCGAAGCGCGTAAAAATCGCGGCGGTTACAGCCGTATTGGCGGCGGCGGCTCTTGTTTTTACCCTGACGCTTCACAGCGGCGAAAACAAAAGAACATATCTCAGCTTTCTGAATGTTGGTAGGGGCGACGCGGCGATATTTCGCCTTTCCGGAGGGGGAACCGTGGGCATAGACTGCGGAAGCGGAGGAGCTATGGAGGAATATCTTACGGGTTGCGGAAGGTATAAGCTGGACGCTTTGGTAATAACCGGCGCCGCCTCCGGTAAATCGGGGGATCTTGAGGCTCTGGTTTCCTCCGGCTTGGTGGAGCGGCTTTATCTGCCGGCGGGAGGAACGGGCTTTAATGAGATTTCAGTCGCCGCAAGGGAGAACGGAACCATGTTCAGGTACTATTATTCCCCTTCTCAGCTCTATATTGACGGACTGAAGCTGCGCATGGAGACGTATTCCGCCGGCTCCGGTATTTTGGCGGAATACTCCGGCGCGAGAATCTATTTTTCCCCCAACGCCTATACCGCTTGGCCGGAGTGCGATATTATAAAGCTGCCCGGCTCGGGTACGGGAAAATACAATTTCGCGAACGAGGCGAAAGGCCTGTCCGCCGAATACGGCGTGCTGTCGTCCTTTGCGTCCGCCGAAGAAAAGAGTAGGGCCGCGCAGGCGGTTAAAAGCAATGGGATTCCCGTTTTCGTAACCGGTAGGGACGGCACCGTGACCTTTGAAATAACCGGCGGCGTCGTACAAAAGCCCCAACTGTCGCGGGAGAAAGCTTTTTTCGTGAAAAATTCAAAATAAATTGCGGCTATCTATTGCAAAGGCGGCGAAAACACTGTATAATAACAGCTAAGAGTCCATGCGTGGATGGCCGTAACGAAACAATTATTTTTGAGACTGAGGGCAAGGCGACTGCGCGAACCTCCGGCGGAGCCGAGGCCTGCCGCCTGCTTAGCAGAGAAAGGAATTTTATGAAGGTACATAAACGATATCTTATCCCCGCCTTAATAATGCTGGCGTTAGCGGTGGGATTTCTTGGGGTGAACGCCTATTTTTCAAGCTCCAACGTTGTTGTGTATATGTACCACAGCGTTCGGGAAATTCCCGTGAACGTGGATGCGCCGGAGCTGAGCGTTCGTCCGTCGGAATTTGAGAAGCAGCTTAAGTTTTTCGGCGAACAGCGGATGATTTCCCTTTTCGCGTCGGAGCTGGGCAGGGATTTGTCCAAGCACGGGCGGTACGTGGCGATAACCTTTGACGACGGCTACGAGGATAACTATACGGAGGTTTTCCCCCTTCTCAAAAAGTACAACATTAAGGCCACAATATTTATGATAACGAGCCTTATCGGAAAGGAAGGGTATCTCACCGCCGATCAGATAAAGGAAATGACCGAAAGCGGCCTTGTCAGCGTACAGTCTCATACTGTGTCTCATGAGCCTTTGGCGTTGGGAGACAAGGAGTATGAGGAGGTTGACTACGAATTTGCCGTAAGCAAGTACCTTCTGGAGCGGATAACCGGAGCCGAGGTAAACGCCGTGGCGATGCCTAACGGCAGCTTTGACGCCGTGGTTATGGAGCTGGCGAAAAAGTATTACGACGTTATTTTTACGGACATAAGCTTCCGCACCTTTTCCCAAGAGGACATATGCGACATTCATCGGGTGGGGATATACCGCCGCCATGACATTTCGGATGTAAAGGCCATAACAAACCGCCGAGGGCTGTATATAGTAAAGCGCGCGGCGGAAAAGCTTCTCCATATTGATTTGTAATTTAAGCAAAAAA
>CAZKBV010000089.1:0-5022 GCA_964551215.1 uncultured Oscillospiraceae bacterium
TTCGCAAGCTCCATTTCAAGCAAGCTTGATGGAGCGTTGCTCCGATTTAAATTTTTATTACCCACAAAATATATTCCGATAAAAATTATTTTTCGTAAGCGTAAGCGCCCGATGCGGAAGGGAACCCCGATGGGGGAACCGTGCGGGCTGCCCAATGGAGATAATTAGGAGGCGCGAACAAATGGAGAGCATTTTATCCAAAATACTGACGTACATTTTTGTGATTATAATTTACCTGTTTATTTACGCCATAATAAGAATGATTTTCCTTGATATACGAGCCATGAACCGAAAAAAGAGCGGCGGACTGGCCGACGCGTATCTGAAGCTTATAAATCTCAGGCGGGATTTGGATTTCAATATTGACGAAAGCTACGAGCTGGAGGACGACGAGATTATAGGCAGGGGAAACAAGTGTACTCTCCGTCTGCCGGACAAATACCTCAGCGGCAAGCACTGCCGCATATATAAGTCCGACGGCAGCTTCTTTATTGAGGATATGGGAAGCACAAACGGAACCTTCCTCAACGGCGACGAGCTTACGGACGAGGCCGTGGAGCTTATTGACGGCGACAAGATTTCGATAGGGCGGCTTAACTTTATTTTCGTTATGCCCAAGAAAGAGGAATAGTCATGAGTGAATCCGCAAGCGTTAGACCTCTTGTATATATAATTCTGCTCAACGCCATAGGCGCGCTGCTGATTTCAATTACATACGGGGAATTTAACACCGAGGCTCTTATGCTTACGGGGGCGATATGCCTTATAAGCATTGCCAGCTATTTAACGGTGCGGTTTTTATCTTTGGGCGACCCGTATTTGTTCCTGATAATTTCCGTGCTTGGCTCCGTAGGGGGAATTATGCAGCTGAGAATAAAATCCCAATACGGCATACGCCAGCTTAAGTGGTTCCTTTTGGGAACGGCCTGCTACTTTTTGGCAATGGCGGCATATATGCTGCTGGGAAAATATATACGGAAAATGGCCCCGTTGTTTTTCGGACTGAGCGTGGCGCTGTTTTTGGCGACTCTTATTTTCGGAAAATCCTCCCACGGCTCCCGCAACTGGATAATTATCGGAAGCCTTTCCGTTCAGCCCAGCGAGCTTATAAGAATATTTTACGTTCTGACTCTTGCGGCGGTCTTTACCGGAAAAATCCCCAAAAAAATTAAGGAAAGAAGCAAAATAAAACCCAACGGCCTCCGCCTTATTACGGCTTCCGTGGTGGCGGCGGTGAATGTGGGTTTCCTTTTGCTGCAAAGGGAATGGGGAACCATGATTTTGTTTTTCGTAACATACTTTTTCTTCCTTTATGTTTACGGCGCAAGCAAGGGCTACCTTTTGCTCAATGCCGCTGCGGCCTTTGGAGTGGGAGCTTTGGGAGTTTCCAAAATGAGCCATATTCAAAGCCGTATCGAAGCGTGGCTCGACCCGTTTGCCGACGCTTCGGGCAACGGATATCAGATAATACAGTCCCTTTTTGCCATAGGAGAGGGAGGCTTTGCCGGACGAGGCATAGGCAAGGGCAGCGTGTATTTTATCCCCGAGGTTCATTCCGACTTTATTTTCTCCGCGATTTGCGAGGAAATGGGAATACTGGGAGGCCTTGCCATAGTTATGCTTTATTTTGTGCTGGCATACAGAGGATTTAAAATATCTTTGTCCTGCACAAACAAATTCAATAAGGCCGTAGCCTTCGGTCTCAGCTTTATTCTGGGGCTTCAGACCTTTATCATAATAGGCGGCGTAACCAAAATGATTCCCCTTACGGGGATTACTCTGCCTTTTGTCAGCTATGGCGGCAGCAGTATGCTTACCACCTTTGCCGCCTACGGTATTCTCCAAGCCATAAGCGCTGACAGGAAGGAGATAAGCGATGAACTATAATAAGAAGATAATTTCCGTTCTCGTGATTATGAGCGTGTTGTTTTTATCGGTGTTCGTTTATTTGACGTATTTTACCCTGTTCAAAGCCGACAGCCTCATTAGCTCAAACTATAACCGCCGTCTTTGGGAAAAGGAGGACAGCGTCCTTCGCGGAAGCATTTACGACAGAAGCGGAACGCTTCTCGCGAAAAGCGAGGTTGATGACGAAGGCAATCAGAAAAGGATTTACCCCTACGGCTCTCTTTACGCCCATGTTATAGGCTATAACAGCCGAACCTACGGCAAAACAAATCTTGAGCTTTCCTTTAACGATTACCTTCTTAAAACCGAAAGTCTCAGCGAAATAATCCAGTACGGAATGGACGATTCCCCCATGAAGCGGGGGTGCGACCTTGTTACCACCGTTGACCATACTTTGATGGAGATAGCGAAGGAAAATATGCGGGGCAAAAACGGCGCGGTTGTGGCCGTAGATCCCAAAACCGGAGAGGTGCTTTGCCTTTATTCCAATCCGAGCTTTGACCCGAATGAGGATTCCCTGACGGAAAACTGGGCGGATCTTTCGGTAGACGAAGACAGCCCGTTTTTGCCAAGAGCGACAAAAGGGCTTTACGCTCCGGGCTCCACCTTTAAAATAGCTACCGCGGCTTCGGCCATAGAAAACGGACTTTATGATTTTGAAGTGGATGACGAGGGAAGCGTTAAAATCGATGGCCGCACATTCCGAAACTCCGGAGGAAAGGCCTACGGAAAAATAGATCTTATAAGCGGCTTTAAATATTCGAGCAATGTAATGTTTTCCCTGCTGGGAACAAAGTTGGGGGCGGAAAAGCTTAAGGCCGCCGCCGAAGATTTCATGATAACCGAAAAGATGCCCTTTGATATCAGCACAAGCTCCTCGGGGTGGAAGTACAAGGATATGTCCGAAACGGAGCTTGCTTCCGTGGGTATAGGGCAAGGGAAGCTTTTGACCACGCCTCTCAATATGGCTATGGTTGCTTCGTCCATCGCCAACGGCGGTATTATGATGAAGCCCTATTTGGTGCAAAAGGCCGTGTCTCTTAACGGAGTTGAAAGCTACAGCGCTTCTCCGGAGGCGTTGAAGCGAACCGTTCCGGCGTCGGTGGCGGCGGAGCTTTCCGATTATATGCTTGCCTGCGTTGAAAGCGGCACCGGAGCCAACGCCAGGATAAAGGGAGTTAAGGTGGCGGGAAAAACCGGTACGGCTCAGAATGAAAAGGATGGCAAGGATCACGCGTGGTTTGTGGGCTTTGCCCCAAAGGATGACCCGCAGATTGCCGTGGCCGTTTTTCAGGAATACAGCGGCAGCAGCGGCGGCGCGGCCTGCGCGCCGATCGCCGCGAAAATAATGCAAAGCTGGCTAAACAGGTAAACAGAAAAAACATACCGAACGCGCGGCGAGCCGAAGCCCCCGCGCTTTGGCAAATTTAGGCCGCGAGGCGCGACTGATTTATCGAACCGATTAAAAAATAGGCAACCTTTGTCGAAAGGATTAATTCGACAAAGGCTCTCTTTTTTTGTCAAAGGAATTTTTGCCCGAGGGAAGAATAAAAAAAGAGACAGGCTGCCGATAACCGGCAAGACCGAGGGGGGAACGTTCGTGTTGCCCCGAGAGCAGCCGAAAAGGAGAAATATGCTTATGCTTAAGGAATTTATTGAGTGCGGAAATGCCCTTGTGGCGGCGCTCTCCGGCGAAATCGATCAGTACTGCGCGGTCTACATAAGGAATAAGATAGATATAGAGCTGGAGCTAAGCCCTATGAAAAATCTTGTGGTAGACCTTTCCGAGGTGGATTTTATGGATTCAGCCGGAATCGGCCTTATTATCGGGCGCAAGAAGAACGTCGAAGCCGTGGGTGGCAAAATCGCCCTTTCCGGGGCGGACAAAAAACTTATGAAAATACTGGACTTAAGCGGAATAACCCGTTTTATCGGCGTGTATCCCGACTACAGAAAAGCAGTGGAGGCAATGATGAAATGAACAGCATTAACAACTACATGAAAACCTGTTTTAAGTCAATGGAAATCAATGAAAGTCTCGCGAGGGGAGTGGCGGCGTTCTTTGTTATGCCCCTTGACCCGACGGTTCAGACTCTGGCGGATATAAAAACGGCGGTGAGCGAAGCCGTTACCAACGCCGTAATACACGGATATAAAAACTCCTCCGGCATGGTGGAAATGGAGCTTACGCTTAAAGGCAGGGAGCTGACGGTCACCGTCAGCGATCAAGGCGTGGGCATAGAGGATATCGAAAAGGCCCGCACGCCCATGTTCACCACTCAGCCGGAAGCGGAGCGCAGCGGTATGGGCTTCACCGTCATGGAAACATTTATGGACGAGCTCGCGGTGGAAAGCCGTGTGGGCTTTGGCACATCAGTTACCATGAAAAAGCTGTTGTAGGTGATTACATAATGGTAGACGAGGTTAAAAATTTAATTATCCAAGCTCAAAAAGGCAGCCGTGAGGCTATGGGCGAGCTTGTAAAGCGGAACAGCGGCCTGATATATAAGGAGGTGCGCCGTTTCGCGGACAGAGCCGAAAGCGACGACCTTTTCCAGATAGGGGCAATAGGGCTTATGAAGGCCGTCCGGCGTTTTGACCTTAATTACGACGTGGAGCTTTCCACCTACGCGGTTCCCATGATTGCCGGGGAAATAAAGCGGTTCCTTCGGGACGACGGAATAATAAAGGTCAGCCGCCGCCATAAGGAGCTGGCAAGCCGAGCCTATTCCCTTATGGAACGCACAGGGGAGACGGCTCTCTTAGCCTTGGCGGACAAGCTGGAGGTTTCCCCCGAGGAGCTTACGGAAGCGTTGGAGGCCTCCCGAAGGCCGGACTCCATTGACAGAAAAATTTCCGACGGGGACGGCAAGAATATGTCCCTTATGGACACCATACCGGCTGAAAGCGGAGAGGAAGGCATACTCATGAGGCTGAGCCTTCAAAGCGCAATTATGAATCTCACGCCCAGAGAAAGGCAGATAATCATACTTCGGTATTTTAAGGACGAAACCCAGTCCGGCGTGGCCAAGCGGCTTGGGCTGAGTCAGGTGCAGATATCCAGAATAGAAAAAAAGGTGCTGGAAAAAATCCGTCAGGAAATTTCGTAGCGCC
>CAZKBV010000090.1:0-4926 GCA_964551215.1 uncultured Oscillospiraceae bacterium
GGTGTACAATATGCCGGAAAAAACAATATGCGCCCTATCCACCCCTTACGGTCGGGGAGGAATAGCGGTAATAAGAGTAAGCGGCGATAAAGCCGTTGAAATTACCGAAAAAATTTTCAAAGCCTCCCGCCCTTTAAGCGAGGCGGCGTCTCATACGGTAACCTTCGGAAAAATACGCTTCGGCGGAGTCGTTATAGACGAAGCCCTTGTTACGGTTTTTCGTTCCCCACATTCCTTTACGGGAGAAAATGTGTGTGAAATAAGCTGCCACGGAGGTATGGTGGCGGTAAATAAAATATTGGACGCCCTTATAGAAAGCGGCTGCGCTATGGCTCAGCCCGGCGAATTTACAAAGAGAGCGTTTATGAACGGAAAAATGAGCCTCACTCAGGCCGAAGCCGTAAAGGATATTATCGACGCCGGAACGGACGGAGCGCTTTGGGCGGCGGTAAACCGTCTCGAAGGGGGAATATCTCGGCCCATTTGCGAAATAAGGGAGGAGCTTCTCCGCTTGCTTGCGGCAATACAGGTATCCTCGGATTTTCCGGAGGATGACATTGAAGATTTCAGCGGGCGTGAAATTACCGAAAATCTGGAGGATATACTTAATAAGCTTGTTAAGCTGAAAAATACCGCCCGCCGCGGAGAGGCGCTGAGAAACGGAATTACCTGCGCCATATGCGGTCTGCCAAATACGGGAAAAAGCTCGCTTCTCAATGCCCTTTACGAAAGACAAAGAGCCATTGTCAGCGTAACCCCCGGCACCACAAGAGATGTGGTTGAGGCGTGGATAGACGTGGAGGGGATTCCCGTAAAGCTGGGAGACACCGCCGGAATAAGGGAAAGCGGCGACGACATTGAAAAAATCGGCGTGGAGCTGAGTCTAAATTATATAAAGGAGGCGGACATCTGCCTCTTTGTGACCGAATGTGGCAGAGAGCTTAACGGAGAAGAAGAAAACATTTTAAATAAAATTTCGTGTCAAATAATTAAAATTGCCAACAAAGCGGATTTGTTTGACGACAACCGCGAGGATTATATAAAAATAAGCGCAAAATATGGCACAGGCATTGAAAATATCAGAGAAGAAATAGTTAAAAGGCTGGGACTTATGGATTCCGGCGGGGCGGTAATTGCCAACAGGCGGCAGCTTGAAGCCGTGACAAGAGCCTGCGAAGCCGTAGAGCGCGGCCTTAAATCCGTGGAAGAAGGCTTTTACGGCGACCTTGCGGCCATAGACGTAAGCGAGGCGATTTCGGCCTTGGGCGAAGCTGAGGGAATAAGCGTAAATCAGGAAATCGTCGATAAAATTTTCGAGGAATTTTGCTTGGGCAAGTAATCTTTTTTGCGAGTTGAAGGTGAATATTTTGATTGAAAATGACAGCTTTTTTTACGATATAGCGGTTATAGGCGCCGGACACGCCGGCTGTGAGGCCGGTCTTGCGGCGGCTCGGTTAGGCATGAGAACCATAGTTTTTACCATCAATCTGGACGCCGTCGCGAATATGCCCTGCAACCCCAACATAGGCGGCACGGCAAAGGGTCATCTTGTCCGTGAAATAGACGCTCTCGGCGGAGAAATGGGAAAATGCGCCGATAAAAATATGCTCCAGTCCCGTATGCTTAATATGAGGAAGGGTCCAGCCGTCCATTCCCTTCGGGCTCAGGAGGACAGGCGTATGTATCAGATAGATATGAAAAAGCGCCTCGAAAGTCAGGAAAACCTTTATCTGCGTCAGGCGGAGGTAAAAGCCGTGGAAAAAGCCGACGGCGGCTTTGAGTTAACCATACATACCGGTGTAAAATACAAAGCCAAGGCCGTTATCGTTGCCACAGGCACCTACCTTGAAGGGAAAATCATAGTGGGCGAAACCTCGTACAGCGGCGGCCCCGACGGTATGTTCCCCTCCAGAGGCTTAAGCGAAAGCCTTGAAAAAATGGGGGTGGAAATAATGCGCTTCAAAACGGGGACGCCTTCCAGAGTCCACGCCAGAAGCTTGGACTATTCCAAAATGGAGGTGCAGGAGGGTGACGGCGAAATTGTTCCGTTCTCCTTTGAAACCGAGGAAAAACAGACTAATAAGGTGCGCTGCTATCTAACCTATACAAATGAGGAAACGCATAAAATAATAAGGGATAATCTAAAAAGAAGCCCGCTTTTTAACGGCCTTATAGACGGCGTAGGCCCCAGATACTGCCCCTCAATCGAGGATAAGGTTGTCCGCTTCAAGGACAAGGAAAGGCATCAGGTGTTCATTGAGCCTATGGGCATGGATACCTATGAAATGTACGTTCAAGGCATGAGCAGCTCCCTTCCGGAGGATGTGCAGTTTAAAATGCTTCACAGCATGGCGGGTCTTGAAAACGCGGAAATAATGCGCTGTGCCTACGCAATAGAGTACGACTGCTGCGATCCTACGCAGTTAAGCCCCTCTTTGGAATTTAAGGACATCGAAAATCTTTACGGAGCCGGCCAGTTTAACGGCACCAGCGGCTACGAGGAGGCCGCCGCCCAAGGGCTTATGGCGGGAATCAACGCCGCGAGGAAGCTGCAAAACAAGCCGCCGGTGGTGTTCGACAGAAGCGAAGCCTACATAGGAGTTCTCATCGACGACCTTGTCACAAAGGGAACAAACGAACCCTACCGTATGCTTACCAGCCGAGCGGAGTACCGTCTGCTTTTAAGGCAGGATAACGCCGACCTCAGACTTACTCCGGCGGGACATGAAATCGGGCTTATCTCAGAGGAACGGTATAATAAATTTCTCGCCAAGAAAAAGCGCATAGAGGACGAAATAGAGCGGCTCAGCCATGTGAACGCGGCTCCTTCGGAGGAGCTTAATAAGTTGCTTAAGGAAAAGGGCAGCAGCCCCCTGTCAACGGGAATCAAGATAACCGAGCTTATCCGCCGCCCCGAAATTACTTACGCGGAGCTATCTCCGTTTGACAAGGAACGGCCTGTTTTAAGCAAGGCGGAAGCGGAGCAGGTGGAGATTGCCGTGAAATACGAAGGCTATATAAAGCGCCAGTTTGAACAGGTCGAGCAGTTTAAGAAAAACGAGAAGCGTCTTATACCGGCCGATATAGATTATAACGAGGTTTACGGTCTCAGAATCGAAGCCAGACAGAAGCTGACCGCCATGCGTCCGGAAAATGTGGGGCGCGCAAGCCGTATTAGCGGCGTCAGTCCGGCGGATATAGGGGTGCTTCTTATTTATTTGGCAAACAGGGAGAGAGAAAAAAATGCTTCTTCTTAAACGGAGCGCGGAAAAGTTAAACATAAACCTTACGGAAAGCCAGCTTTCTCAGCTTCAAGCCTACATGGATATGCTGTTGGAGCGGAATGAAAAAATAAATCTTACGGCAATCACGGAAAAGGACGAAATTCTTATCAAGCATTTTCTCGACTCTTTGACTCTTATTTCCCGCAAAGAGCTTTTTAATGGAGCTTCCTTTATTGATATAGGCGCGGGAGCGGGATTCCCGTCAATTCCCGTAAAAATTGTCCGGCCCGATCTGCGGGTAACCATGCTGGACAGCCTTAACAAAAGAGTATCGTTCTTAAACGATGTTATAGATAAGCTGAAGCTGGAGGGTATTCGAGCCGTCCATTTTCGAGCCGAGGACGGCGCGAGAACCGATATGCGGGAGAGCTTTGACATTGCTTCGGCGCGTGCCGTTGCCGATTTGTCCGTGCTTGCGGAATACGCCCTTCCCTTTGTAAAGACGGGCGGGTACTTTATCGCGATGAAGGGCTCCGCTCCGTCGGAGGAAATAGAAGGCGGAAAAAAGGCCGTAAAGGTTATGGGCGGAGAAATCGTCCGAGTCGATAATATCCACATAGACGAAGGAAATTTAAATCACACCCTTGTGGTTATAAAAAAGGTAAAGAAAACCCCGTCAAAATATCCGAGAAAAGCGGGGAAACCCTCGAAGGAGCCTTTGAAATAAGGCTTCTTTGTCGTTATAAGACGAAATGTTTTTGTTTATTTTCCGAATACTTTATGCTATAATCGAATTAAGCAGGGAAAAACAACCGATAAAGGAGAATTAGCATGAAAGTCGAAGAAATTAACATTAACCTGATTTATCCCAATCCCTTTCAGCCAAGGCGGTACTATGATCCGAAAAGCATAAACGAACTTAGTCAATCGGTTAAATCTATGGGGATAATAAGTCCCCTTTTGGTGCGCAGGGCGGCAAGGGGCTACGAGCTTATAGCCGGAGAAAGAAGGCTGAGAGCGGCAAAAACGGCGGGGCTGAAAACCGTCCCCTGTATAGTTCGGGAAATGAGCGATACGGGCAGCGCGGTGGCTTCCATCGTTGAAAATATCCAGCGAAGCAACCTCAACTGCTTTGAAGAAGCGGAAAGCATCGAACGCCTTATGAACTACCATTCTCTCACGCAGGAGGAGGTTGCGAAAATGCTGAGCAAAAGCCAAAGCGCGGTGGCAAATAAGCTCAGGCTCCTTAAACTGAGCAAAAACGTCCGCGCCAAAATGACGGAGTTCAATCTTACGGAACGCCACGGACGGGCACTTTTGAGACTGGACAGCGAAGAACTCCGGCTTGAGGCCGCAGAGAAAATAGGCCGAGGAAACATGAACGTCGCAATGGCGGAAAGGCTTGTGCAAAGAATGATTGAAGAAAGCATCCGTCAAAATCGGCGCATTGTTCCCCGAACGTCCGTAAAAAGCACAAGAAGCTTTATAAACACTCTTGTAAAAACGGTGGATGTTATGAAGAAAAACGGAGCCGTGGCCACAACAAAGGAAGTGGAATACGACGATTACATAGAGTATATTGTTAAAATTGCCAAATAGCTTTAAAATATGTCAAAAATACACAAACATTTTTCCTTCTGTTTGTGTATTTTTTTGTAATAAAATGTTTCACATGAAACATTTTTTGTGGTATAATAAACGC
>CAZKBV010000091.1:0-4923 GCA_964551215.1 uncultured Oscillospiraceae bacterium
A
Source organism: uncultured Oscillospiraceae bacterium (assembly GCA_964551215.1). Taxonomy (GTDB): domain Bacteria; phylum Bacillota; class Clostridia; order UMGS1883; family UMGS1883; genus JAFLUQ01. Next base: position 2 of record CAZKBV010000091.1, read on the forward strand.
GAGGGGATTCGCTCCCCAAGTCGGCGGCTCGGTTTATTTTCCCGATATTAAAGGTCGTCCGCGTCCTGAGTGGGAACGTCGTTTAGGTCGGCGGGGCTGCCCGTCCAGCTTCCCATAGGGTCTGTCATAACGTTTTCCTTGCTCACAAACGAGCGGGCGGCGTCCTTTGCCTTTTCGGGATTTTCCGATTTGTTGAAATTCGCCTTCTGTTTGTTTTGTTTAAGCATTTAAGCTTCCTCCTTAGAAACAACCACCATGTTGGGATATATCCTTTTCAGCACCTCGTCGCCGTATTTTTCGTCCAGCCACTTCTGAGCCGCCGTTACGGCGGGAAGATTCTTCCGCCTTTCGCTCTGACGCTTTACGGCCATAAAGCTGAGCTGAAGGTTTAAAATGAAAAATGCGGCGGTGACGGCGCTGATGACGGTTTTGCGTCGGCCACCAAGCTTAGAGAGCAGCCTTCTCAGAGCCGGATTCAGGAGCTTTATGAGTATCAGGCCTAAAATTCCCCAAAATACGCAGAAAACAAGACTCGTTCTTCCGCCTATGCTCGGGAAGGTATCGCCGTAATCCCACGATACGGTGCCGAAAAGCTTTTCCTGCGCGTATGAGCATATATATTCGTACGCTCCCCCCGCAAGGGCGCTTATAAAGAAGATTTTGGGCCGAGAGCTGTTTTTGGGTATAATAAGGGTAAGCAAAACGGCGCCTAAGCCGTATACCTGACTGAAGGGACCGAATATCATTCCCTGACGGGATTCCAAAACGTGATTCGTAATCAGGCACCAAAGCGTTTCCGCAATATACCCCGCCACGGACCCCGCCGTAAATACCGACACCGTAAACTCCATAAATCATCACTCCGAAGGATATGTTTTGCAGGGAATGTGGATTTTATTCGGAAACAGCGGCAAAAAAATTTATGAACAGTGCTAAAATATACATTTCAATCCAAAGTATACATTGACATAAAAAAATTATGGTGCTAAAATAAACATATAACCACAGAAAGGAAGGATAGAAATGAAAAAATTACTGGCCCTTATTTCCTCCGCCGCAATGATATTTTCGGCGGCGCCCGAGGCGGTCTTTGCCGAAAAGACGGAAAATATTGAAGATTATCTGGTTTATTACGCCGGCTTCAATGAGACCCTTACGGCGGATAAGGGAGGCGGGGTTGTTGTTAACGGCAATGTTACCGTAAAGGATAACGCCGCGTATTTCCCCGACAGCGCTTCGGCTTATCTCACCCTTACGGACGAAAACGGGGGAGACACTCTCCTTACGGGCAAAAGCGAGTTCACCGTAAGCTTTATGGAAAAGCGCACCGGCGGAAAATGGCCTATTTATATGGCGTCTGATACGACAGCGCAAAAATACAACACATCGGAAAATTATATCGGTCTTTATGACGACGACGCTTTCCGCCTTGAAAGATATGTGGGTACAAGAAGCGCTACAACCTCGTCCACAGTGTCTGACAACAACTATATGAGCGGCGTCGCGGAGGACTGGCGCATGGTAACCATTGCCCTTACGGACGATTCCAGCGCGCTTTACGTAGACGGTAAGTGCGTCGGCACAGCGGAAAGCGAAAGCGCCCTCTCGGCGTTGTTCGGAAAGACCTCCGTTGTGGCGTTAGGCCATGCTTTCTGGGGCAGCGGCGAAAGCTACGGCGGATATATAGACGAATTCAAAATCTACAGCAAGGCTGTTACGGCTGAGGACGCCGCGATAATGGCCGGGGTTTCCATTGAAAAGGTTATGAGTGAAATCGAGCTTGGAAATACCGAAAATATTTCGGAAGATATCGCCCTTCCCGCCCAAAGCTACGGCGCGGAAATCACATGGACCTCCTCGGACGAAAGCATTGTTGACAGCGAGGGCAAGGTTACGAGAACCTTGGAGCCGGGGGAAGCCGTCCTCACGGCGCGGGTTACATATAACGGCGAGGAAAGAACCAAAAGCTTCACCGTTACCGTGAAACCCCTTCCCACAGCGGAGGATATACTTGCCGAGATTGATATTGAAAATCCCGACAGAATCCTTGACAGCATCGACCTTGTAAGCGAGCTTGACGGAGCTAAGGTAACATGGGAGTCCTCCGACACCGATGTTATCACCGATCAGCCTACAGTCAACGGCGATTATACAATACCCGCCGGATATGTCACAAGAGACGAGGCGGAGGATAAAAAAGTCACTCTTACAGTAACTGTCGAAGTCGATTACGACGCGCCCGCGTCAAAGGAGATTGAGCTTACGGTTCCCAAGGTTAAGGCCGAGGAAGAAAAGGTGGCCTACCTTTACGCTTATTTCCGAGGCTCGGTATTAGGCAGCGAGGAGCATCTTCAGATACACGTGGCCACCAGCGAGGACGGCTACACATGGACGGATCTTAACGGCAACTGGCCTATTCTCACCTCCACGATGGGAACAACCGGACTGAGGGATCCTTATATAATCCGCAGCCGCTACGGGGATAAATTCTATCTTCTCGCCACAGACCTCAACACTCTTGACGGTCAGGGCTGGGGGCCTTGGAGCCTTAACGGCAGCAAGTACCTCGCGGTATGGGAAAGCGAGGATCTTGTAAACTGGAGCGAACAGAGAATGGTTAAGTTCGCTAACGACGACATGGGCTGCGCGTGGGCTCCCGAAGCCACATACGACGAAGAAACCGGAGAATATCTGGTATACGCCGCCGGCAAGGATCTTACCATGGATAATCCCATAGATACGGTATATGTTTCCCGCACAAGGGACTTCCGCACCTTCAGCGAGCCGGAATATTTCGTTCGTCCCTTTAACGCCGACGGCAGCAGAGCCGCCGCCATTGACTCGTCGATTATCCGGGCCGACGACGGGAAGTACTATCATTTTTATAAAAAGTATAACAACGAGGTTGTTATGATGGTCAGCGACCACGCTTCCGGCCCCTATACCGAGGTGGACTCCTTTAAGCATATAACCGGTGAAGGCCCCGCCGAATATAAGGTAAACGGAACGGATACGTACTGCCTGTGCGTAGATAACTACACCGTATATGTTCCCTATCTTACAAATGACATCGCAAGCGGTGAGTTTACAAAGGCTACAGCGGATGTAACTATGCCCACCGGCTCTAAGCACGGCACCTTTGTTCCCATTTCTCAAACGGAATACGACGGTCTTTTGGAGGCCTACGGCCCTCAGAAGGTTGACCCCGACGGCAGCGACCCTATACTTTCCTACGACTTTGAAAGCGAAACCGAAGGCTTGGAGGGCAACGCTAAAATAGAAAACGACCCGGAAAAGGGAAACGTGCTTACATTGGACGGAACCGACGGCACATACTTTAAGTTCCCCGAAAACACCTTCCACCGCCGCAATACCTTTACTCTCTCAATGGACGTAAAGAGCAATATGACCGACGGAAATTACTTCACCTTCGCGGTAGGCTCCGACACAGACCACTACTATTACTTTAAGGACGCGGACAAGAGCCTTAAGAGCGCGATTACCATCGCGGGCTACAGTAACGAGGACACCGCTCAGTGCGACTTGGAAGAATCCTCCGCAGGGCAGTGGGCGAGAATAGCTCTTGTTGTGGAGCCGACCCGCATATCAGTGTACAGAAACGGCGCTCTTATGGGAGAAAAGGAAACCAACTGGACAATTTCCCACCTTGGAGTTGACGGCCTTGACGCGTACTTGGGCAAATCCTTCTTTGAGGCGGACAGCTATTTCAACGGCAGCTTCGACAATATAAAGCTTTACAACAGGGCGCTCACTCAGGAGGAGCTTGTTGAGGATATGAACTTGACCGATGAGGAGTCCGTAAACGGCGACGCGGCGAATACAGGCTTGGGAGCGGGCGTTAACGTGATTACATCGGATATCACCCTCTCCGAAACCGGCGCTTACGGCAGCGAAATTTCTTGGGAAACAAGCAATCCCGAGATTGTGTCTCTTGACGGCAAGGTAAACCGTCCTTCCGCGGAGGAAGGCGACAAGATTGTTACTCTTACGGCCACCTTCAAAAAGGGAGAAGCCGATAAGACCGTAACATACACTCTTGTGGTAAAGGCTCAGGCCGAAAAATGGAGTTCCGTTGCGGACTGGAGCTGCAAAACCTTTGAACCCGCCACGGGCGAGGTATACATTAACTTTGACATAACTCCCTCCGAGTATACCGACGGCGTTATGGGAATATGTTCTTCCGATGTCACTCCCGCCGCGTGGGGCGACTACAACATATCCATGAGAATACAGCCCAACGGCCAGTTCCAAGCTCATAACGGAACCGATTTCCAGACGTCGTCCGTAACATACGAACCCAACAAAACCTATCACGTAACGGTCAGGGCGTATACGGAAAAACAGACATTCTCCATGTACGTTACCGACCCTAACGGCGTAACCCGCACGGTTGCCGATAATTTCTCATACAGAAACAAAACCGGCAGCGACCTGTCTAAGGCAAACTTCCGAGGCGGAAACAATATTGCGTCGGGGCTGTTTACGGTGGAAGGCTTCGCGGTTGACAGCTACCCCGTCTATGTTGCCTACGCGGCCGTTGACGGTACCAATGCGGTGGTAAGCTGTGAAAACTTCGGTGTAAGCGAAAATGTCAATGTATTTGTTGTGGGCTATGACAGCGACGGAAACGTTGTGTCCGCAAGCCACGAGGTTATGTCTCCCTTCGGAGCGTACAGCGAAATATCGGCGGACGTTGCCGAAGGGTGCGCAAGCATAAAGATATTTGCTTGGGAAAACGGCACGCTTAAGCCTTTGTCGGCGGCAATAGAAAGATAAATAAATAAGGGGGCCGAAAAAGCCCCCTTACCCGTAAAAACAAGAGGCGCAAATCAGCGATTTGCGCCTCTTTTAAATCGGAGCAACGCTTCTGCTAAGCTTGCTTAAAGCAGAGCTTGCGACAG
>CAZKBV010000092.1:0-4817 GCA_964551215.1 uncultured Oscillospiraceae bacterium
AGACAGCACAGCCATTACAAGCCATAACATAATTCATTTCTCCTTCTGAAAGACGCATTATGCATTTCTTCCCATATGCCTTTTGGGTAAAGCTAAACCTTTCCAATCATCTTTTAATCTGTTTTGTAAAAGATATTATCATTTTGATGAATCGGGCATAAAACCGTTAATTCGACATTTTCTGTCCTCTGCATACGCTACCCACATACACAGCTTTATTTCATCCCAACTGCCTATAGTTTCCCAAAAATCTATATCCGGCGGCATAGGTCTGCAGCTTATTAAGGGCTTCGCTTACATTTTCATTTCCGACATTGCCCTCCAGGTCAACAAAGAATATGTATTCCCCGGGCTTATCGGCAATGGGGCGGCTTTCTATTTTCACCATGTTAAGCCCCGTCTCCTTAAAAAAGCCCAAGGCCTCAAACAATCCGCCGCTGACGTGAGGGACGGAAAACATTATCGAAACCTTATTGTTTGCGTTGTCGGCGATGGGAGTTTTGCTTATTATTATAAACCTTGTGCGGTTTTTTGAGGCAAAGTTAATGTTTGCCTTTATGATTTTCAGCCCGTAAAGCTCCGCCGCTCTTGCCGAGCAGATTGCCGCCCTTGTTCTGTCGCCCATTTCGGAAACCATCTTCGCGGCAATGGCTGTGTTAAGCACCTTTGTCTGAATCCACTCCTTGTCGGCAAGGTATTCCTTGCTCTGGTAAAAGCCCTGCTCATGGGAATAAACCTGCACAAGACCGTCCTCGTCCGCGTCCGCCGTTCCCGCAAGGCAGTGGCGCACCTCCACATAGGTTTCCCCTGCGATGTAAACCTCGTACTTTTTAAGGAGGTCAAAAACCTCCATGATAGAGCCTGTGGAATAATTCTCCACAGGCACCACGCCGAAGTCGGCACTGCCGTTCACAACCTGACGAAAAACGTCCTCAAAGGTCTTTACATTGTATATATTGTCTCCGAAAACTCCTTCCGCCGCTTCGCAGCCGTAGGCCCCGGGAACTCCCTGATAAACCGCCCGTCCGCTGAGACGGTTTTTTTCGTAGCTTCGCATGACGCTTTTCTGAAGCCGACGGCTTTCGGCCATTATGCTTTTGAAAAAATTCTCCACTAAAGGGTGGTAGGCCGGATTTTTTGTATGGGACACTCTGTCCGCCAATAGGAGTCTTTCCCTTTCCGGGTCAAGCACCTTCATGCCGTTGCACATTTTTATATTGCCTATCAGCTCGCAGACCTCCATGCGTTTTTCAAAGAGAGCCGTAAGTCGGGCGTCAATTTCGTCAATTATTTTTCGTTGTTCGTCCAGTTCAGTCATTTACTTTTCTTCCTCCGATTAAAAAATCCATTGCGCATAAGGCGGCGCAGCTTTCGATTACGGGCACGGCTCTTAAGGCTATGCAGGCGTCGTGGCGCCCCTTTATTATAAGCTCCGTATCACTGCCGGTTTTAAAATTGACCGTATTCTGCGGGCGGGATATTGAAGGAGTGGGCTTAACCGCCGTCCGGAAGGTCACGGGCATACCGTTTGTAATGCCCCCGTTTATGCCGCCGTTGTTATTGGTTTTTGTTCTGACCCTTTCCCCGTCCATATAAAATTCATCGTTGGCTTCACTGCCCCGCATTTCGGCAATCGGAAAGCCCCGGCCGAACTCCACGCCCTTTACGGCGGGAACCGAAAAAAGCAGCTCCGCGAGACGGCTTTCAAAGGCTCCGAAAATGGGATCGCCCAGCCCCGGAGAGAGGCCCATTATGCTGCACTCGATAACGCCGCCCACACTGTCCGAGTCCGTTTTCGCTTCCATAGCGCGTTTAAACATTGCCTCCCCCGCCTCGTCGCTTACGGAGGGAAAGGGCTTGGCCTTTATAGCCTTCGCTTCTTCAAAGGAAAGCTCCTCGGTAGATTTGGAATCGTCCGTAACATCGGCTATGCTTTTTATCCGCGCGGCAATATATATGCCCTTTTCCTCCAGATAGCTGTTGGCCAAGGCTCCGGCAAACACTATGGGAGCGGTAAGCCTGCCGGAAAAATGGCCGCCGCCGCGGTAGTCGTTAAAGCCGCCGTAGCGCACAAATCCGGAATAGTCCCCGTGGGACGGACGGGCGTTTTCCGCAATATTTTTGTAGTCATTGCTACGTTGGTCGCTGTTGTATATGACAAACGCCAAAGGAGTGCCGGTTGTATAGCCGTTAAAAACTCCGCTAAGTATTTCCGGAACGTCCGGCTCCTTCCGCGCCGTGGCAATTTTGCTTATGCCCGCAGCTCTGCGCGCAAGCATATCCTTTATGGCTTTTTCGTCCACCCTTATTCCCGCCGGAATATCGTCTATAACCGCGCCTATTCCTTTGCTGTGGGACTCTCCGAAAACAGTCAGCCTTAAATTTTTTCCCCAATATGAACTCATCTTATCCGTCCTCCCAAGGCTTTAAACCTTTCCCAAAAATCGGGCATGCTTTTTCTTACGCACTCCGCCCCGTCTATGGTCATCTCCCCCTCCACATAAGGGGACAGGGACGCCAGAGCCATAGCTATTCGGTGGTCGTTGTGAGCGGAACATTCCCCTCCGCAAAGAGGCTTTCCGCCTCGTATAACAAGAAAATCCGCCCCTTCGTCAATATCCGCGCCCAGACGGCGCAGTTCCTGAGTTACCGCGGCAAGGCGGTCGCTTTCCTTAATTCTCAGCCGTCCGGCGTTGTATATGCGGCTTTCTCCGTCCGCGCGGGTCATGTGCGCCGCAAGCACAGGCACAAAGTCGGGTATTTGGGAAACGTCAACGCTGACGCTCTTATTGACGGCTCCGTCGCTGATATAGCCTTCCTCCGTTTCCTTAATATTCATTCCCATGCGGCGGTATATTTCCACGCAGACTCTGTCCCCCTGAAGGGAGCTGTGATTAAGCCCTCGGCAGTCCACGTTGCCCATAGCGAGGAAAAACCCCGCTTGGGAAAAATCCCCCTCCACGGTGTAATCAAAGGGTCTGTAGCTTTGCCCGCCGAAAACGAAATAGCCCTTTTCCGTTTCACGGATTTTTATCCCGTACTTTTCAAGCACCTCAACGGTCATGTCAACATACGCCTTGGATTCCAGCTTGGTTGTAATTTCGATTTCGCTGTCGCCCTTAAGCAACGGCAGCGCAAACAGCAGCCCTGTTATAAACTGGCTGCTCACATCTCCCCGAAGGGAATATGCTCCGCTTTTAAGCTCTCCCTCGGCCCTCAGCGCCTGACCCTCAAGGCTGTATTTTATACCCTGGGCTTTAAATATATTGAAATAATCCTCCAGCGGACGCTCCATAAGCCGCTTGCTCCCTCTGATTTCCACCCGTCCGTTTTTTGCCAGAGCGATAGGAATGAGGAAGCGCAGTGTGGAGCCGGACTCGTTGGCGTCCATGGGAGAAGCCGTTTTCAAAGCCTCCATACACCTCCGCGTAGCCCGAATATCGGCGCTGTCGCCCGAATTAAGAACCCTTCCGCCGCCCAGAGAGGCGCAGATAAGCGCCCTGTGGCTGTAGCTTTTCGACGGAGGAATCGTCATTTTTCCCCCTAACAGAGACGGAGTTATTGTCAGTTTCACATTATTCACCCTTCACAATTTCGTTAAGCACGCTCTTATCCGTCTTAATATAGAAGCCCTCGCCCATTTTCCTGACAAGTACGATACTTATGCTGTCGCCGGAGCGTTTTTTGTCGTGGGACGCGGCCCCGAGCAGCTTATCCCTATGCTCGCAGGAAACGGGCAGGGCGTACCTTTCGTTAAGGGCTTTTATGATTTCCAGCGTTCCCTTTTCGGTATAGCCCATTTTTTCGCCGTACTCCGTCATTACGCACATACCTATTGCCACTGCCGCGCCGTGGCTCAAGACGCCGTAGCCGTAGTAGTTTTCAACAGCGTGGCCGATAGTGTGACCGAAATTAAGCAACATTCTTTCCCCCGTGTCTCTTTCATCGTTTTCCACTATGTCCGCCTTTATACGGCAGCATCGGAAAATTATGTCCTCAATGCTGAAATTTCCGTTTAAAAGCCGCTTTCCCATTTCCGCGTCCCTTATGGCGGCGTACTTAATAATTTCCGCCATTCCGCAGGATTGCTCTCTTTTCGGGAGGGTTTCAAGAGTTTGCGTATCAATAAGCACCATAGAGGGCTGGTAAAACGTACCGACAAGATTTTTCCCCGCGGCAAGGTTTACGGCGGTTTTGCCCCCCACAGAGCTGTCCACTTGGCTTAAAAGCGTGGTGGGAACCTGAATAAGCTTGACTCCCCTAAGCACGGTGGAGGCCGTAAATCCCGCCAAATCCCCCACTACGCCGCCGCCCAAGGCAACAACGCAGTCACTTCGGGAGAAATCGTTTTCCAAAATTTCATTGCATACACGCTCAAACACACTTAGGCTTTTGCTGTTTTCTCCGGCTTCAACAACGACCTTAAAGGGCGCGGCTCCGGCGGCTTTAAGCTGTTCCATTACAGAGCCGCAGTACAAAGGCTCCACGTTGGTGTCGGTGATTACCGCCGCTTTTTTCCCTTCAACAATGGGCTTCAGCAGGTCCGCGCAGCCTTTGCGCAGTCCCTTTTCTATGTATATTTTATATTCCCTTTCGGGAATGTTGACTTCCAAAACTTTCATTTACATCAGTCCTTATTTTTTCTGTGCATTTCCGCACATAGTATATGTATTCATTATATCATACCGACCGTTTGAATTCAAGTATTTTTCTAAAATTTTAAGGCTTGCCTAATGAATTGGGAGATATTTGAGGACGGCCTTTCTTTAATATTAACAATTTTTGTATTGCAAATTTTCTTTGGATATGATATCATT
>CAZKBV010000093.1:0-4681 GCA_964551215.1 uncultured Oscillospiraceae bacterium
AAAATGCCCGGGAGGCGAATTTATCCTCCCGGGCATAGCTTTTTGTAATTGACGCCTGTTAAGGCAAGGCTTAAAAATAATTCCGAGACGTACAAAAGCCGTTTTCACCCGATGAAAAGTCGTCATACAAAGCGGCGTCGCCGTCGCAGTCGGGGATTTCGTCCGCCTTTTCTCTTTCCGTTTGGGGCGAAAGGTCAAAATCCTCGGCGAATTCTCCGCTGTTCACTCTGTAAAAAAAGCCCTCGGCGCCTATGGGATGGCGCGTCATTCTTATCACCTCACGGGTATTATTCCGCGTTTTGGGATATAATATGCTTTTTCCCGCGAATATTTCGCGGCGGCGGCTATTCTTTAATTCTTTGAGCAATCGGAACATTTTTCGACATATTTCATAGTATGATACTGTAAACGGGAATACCGTTTACAAAAATAAAAATTATAAGGAGAAAACAATTATGTTCGGTTGCAACAACGGCTGCCAGTGGATAATCTGGCTCATAATCATCATACTTCTCTTCAGCTGCTGCGGCGGCAACAACTGCGGATGCGGCAACAACTGCGGCAATGACTGCGGTTGCGGATGCTAACCTTCTAATTTCCGCAAGAGAGCCTTCGTCGGGGGAACCGTGGGGTTCCCCAATACATATTTTAAATCAGCCTATTGTCAGTTTTTCTTCGAGCTGAGCAAGGGCCCTGCCTCGGTGGCTCAGGGCGTTTTTTTCTTCGGGGCTTGCCTCGGCAAAGGTTTTGCCTAACTCCGGAACGAAAAATATCGGGTCATAGCCGAAGCCGTTTTCTCCGGCGGGTTCAAAGGCAATTATTCCGTCAACCCGCCCCGAAGCCGTAACGCAGGTGCCGTCGGAATTTATAAAGGCAATGCCGCACATAAAGTATGCGCTCCGTTTTTCCTTGGGGACTCCTTCCATTTTTTTGAGGACAAGCTCCAAACGTCCTTTATCGTCCAAATCGGAAGCTCCGTAGCGGGCACTGTAAATGCCGGGCTCCCCGTTCAGATAATCCACGCACAGTCCGCTGTCGTCCGCAACGGTGGCCTTGCCTGTGGCCTCGTATATCGCCCGAGCCTTTATCATGGCGTTTTCCGCGAAGGTAGAGCCGGTTTCCTCCGGTTCGACGCTTACTCCGGCTTGGGCCTGAGTAAGCACGTTGAAGCCATGGGGCTTCAGTATCTGCCGAAACTCCCTGAGCTTATTTTTGTTGTTTGTTGCGGCTATCACGTCCATATGTATCTCTCCCTTGTTATTCCACTTCCGCGGCAAGCTCCGGAAAAAGCCCCAAACTGCGCTTAAGTATGCCGTGCATAAGAGCAATCGCCGTGCCGTAATTTGTAAAAGGCACTCCCTGATCCACCGCCGTGTTCATGCGCCACAGCATTTCTCTTTCGTTTAGCATACAGCCGCCGCAGTGTATAACCAAATCATATCCCCTAAGGTCGTCGGGAAATTCGGTGCCGGAGCTGTGGGAAAGCACAAGCTCCTTTCCCGTATAGCTTTTAAGCCAGCGGGGGATTTTTACCGTACCTATATCGTCGCACTGTCGGTGATGACTGCACCCTTCGGAAATAAGCACCTTGTCCCCGTCCTTTAGACGGTTGATGGCTTCGGCGCCCTTTACCGCCGTTTCAAGAAAGCCCTTGAATCGCGCCATAAGGATGGAAAACGACGTCAAAGGAACATCCTGCGGAACTATGGCGGAAACCTTGCCGAAAACCTGACTGTCCGTTATGACCACAGCCGGCCTTTTGTTTAGGGCTTTAAGGGTGCCGCTCAGCTCCGTTTCGCGGACAACCACCGAAACGGCTCCGGCTTCAAGAACATCGCGTATGGTCTGCTGTTGGGGAAGTATAAGCCTTCCCTTAGGGGCGGCGGAATCTATTGGTACAACCAGCACCGCCAAATCCCCGGGCGAAAGCATATCCCCCACTATGCGCAGCTTTTCGTTTCTTACCTCAACAAGACGCCCCACGGCTTCTTTAAGCTCCCATATGCCGGTGTTATTCAAAGAGCTTACGGCTATTTCGTTTTTTTCGGGAGTATAATCCGGCATAAGGTCGGCCTTGTTCATTGCCACAATATAGGGTACGTTTTTGCTTTTAAATATTTCGATAAGCTCCATATCCTGTTTCCGAAGGCCTTCGGTTACATCCACAACCAGTACGGCCGCGTCAATTTTGTTTAGTACCTGACGGGCTTTTTTGATTCTTAGCTCCCCAAGCTCTCCCTCATCGTCTATGCCGGGAGTGTCGGCTATCATCACCGGTCCGAGGGGAAGAAGCTCCATAGCCTTATATACCGGGTCGGTGGTTGTTCCCTTTACATCGGACACAACGCTCAGAGCCTGGCCTGTAAAAGCGTTTACGAGGCTGGATTTTCCCGCGTTTCTGCGGCCAAAAAAGCCGATGTGGATTCTTGCCCCGGAGGGCGTGTCGTTAAGTCCCATAGTTAAAACTTCCTTTTCAGTTGCTTTGATTACGCGCCTTTGCGCAGTTTTTTTGTGTTTTTGCCTTCTCAAAAGCCCTGCGGCTGCCCGTGCCGCCGCGCCGGAAGGAGCGTTTTTGTTTAAAACGAATTTTGAAAATGGCTTTTTACTTTCTGCTTCTTAAAAAAATTATCAGAAGGACTGCCGCCGCCAAAGCTCCGCAAACAGCCGGAACAAGGCTGAAACGTTTTTCGTCTCTTACAATTCCGCACCGACTGCACCGGCGGCTGATTATCTTATAAATTCCCTTGGACGTAACCTTTTCTTCCGCGAAATCGTGTCCCGGAGCGGGGATAGATTCTTCCCGAATTTCTCCGCACACGGAGCATACGGCGGATTTTACCCCTTGTTCGTCGCAGGTGGCTTCCTTTGTTACGACCCACTGCCCAAAGCTGTGACTTTGGACTCTGTAAGGCTCCGCTTCCGTTCCCGCGCCGGAAATAAAGCCCGTCTTTTCCATATCCAGATAAAACGCCGGCCTTACACCCACAGCCGGATTTGCGGCGTATTCCTCGGTTACCCAGCCGTCTCTGCTTATTACCCTGACCGACGCCTGCCCGTTCTCCTCGGCTTCAGCGTCTCTCAGCCACCACGAAGCGGAGCGGTCGGCGGAAAGATCGTCGATTGACGCTTCGTTTTCCGATACGGCCTCCGGTGTGGGAGTCGCGGTAATAAAGTCTCTGAATCTGTTTTTTATACGCTTTGCCTCTTCAATACTCAGAAGGAAAATTTTCTCCTCCGTAACGCCGGTAAAAGCGTTGGCAAAATTGGAGGGACTGTTTATATTCCGCTTCATTTCCAGCGGTTCGGTGCCGGAGGTTGTTCCGTCAATATCAATAGGATGTATAACCGTTATATTGTTCACGGCTTTGATAAGCTCTCTTTCCTCCGGAGAAAAGCCCGCAAGGAACCCCTTTTCCATAGCGTAGCCGTTGCCGGAGTATGTTCTGTCGGAGCTTGGAGCAACGGAGCAGGGCCAATTTTTCTCCCCCTCCCCTTCCCATGAATTGAGCCAGTAACGAAGATTGGACATTTTCCAGCTGTTGCTGCCGTATTGATTGCGCAGTTCGTCCGAGTGAGGGCCCATAGCGTCAAAGGCCTTAAAGCTCAATATTTTGTCGCTCACCATGAGAGGCCCGTTTTCGTTTATTTCAACGCATTTCCACAGGATTTCGCGGCCTTGCTCCTCCCCCATTACAAGGTAATCCCCTTCGGTTATGGAAGCAAAGCTCCCCTGAAGAGAATTGTGTGCGCCGTATCTGTCGGCTGACCCCTTTGCCGTCGGGGCGCTTGTCCCCTCAGTTTCCGTAAGTCTGTAGGGTTCGGCCTCATAGCCCTTTCCCGAAACGGGGGAAAGGTTCTTGTCAACGTATATCGCCGGACGAACTCCCACAGAGCCGTCGTCCGCGTCGGAGAAAAACACCTTGCCGTCGGGGAAAACACATCTTACGGCGTCGGGAAATTCCTCGTTGCCTATGCCGTCTCTGAGCCAGTAGTAGCTATTGCTCCTGTCTTCGGAATTTCTGCTGCTGCCAGACTGGGCCACGGCCTGCGCTGTAGGCCGGGATATAAATTCAGAAGGATAATTGGCGGCGAGGATTTCCATTTGAAGAAGATTTGGGCAGAACACCTTGTCCTCCGTTATAACGCCGATAGCGTCGGTGTAATTTTGAACAGAGCCGGAAAACACCCCGCTGGAATTGTAAACATGGCTTTGAGAGCCTGTGTTCGAGACATCGCTGAGGGTTACGTTTACCACGCTTTTCTGGGTTACGGTTTTTATCAGCTTCTTTTCTTCTTCCGAAAAGCCGGACAAAAACCCCGGCTCCTCCGCATAGGCGTTGCCGTTTACGCTCTGCTCCGTCGGGGAAAGCTCGCCCCAGCTAACCTGTTGCTCATCGGAGTTCAGCCATATCCGAAGGAACGAATCGTCCCATTTGCCGTAAGCCGAAGAAAAGGCCTTAAAGCACAGTATATCCCGACTTATGAGCAACGCCCCGTTTGCGTCGCTGCCAACGCAGCGCCAGATTATATCCTGCCCCATATAGCTGCCCAAGGAAATATAGGCTCCGTTTTTTATTCCGTTTCTTTCCGCGCAGAAGGCGGCGGGCTGACACATCAAAACGGCGCACAGAAACAACGCCGCCAAATTCCGAAAAAGCTTCATCGGGCATTTTCTCCTTAA
>CAZKBV010000094.1:0-4619 GCA_964551215.1 uncultured Oscillospiraceae bacterium
TGAAATGGAACCCGCCGCCTTAGAGGCGGGGGACATCTGCGCTTGGGTTATATGGTTGAGATATCCACAATGCCAAGCTCGCCGGTGTCCTTCTGCTTGATTGCCGTAAGAAGCGCTTTAGCCGTGTCAAGGCTGGTCATGCAGGGAACGCTGCGCTCAACGCTTGTGCGGCGTATCTTAAAGCCGTCGCGGTTATGCTGGCGTCCTCTCGTGGGAGTATTTATAACAAGGTCTACGCTGCCGCCGCTGATAAGGTCAAGAATGTCGGGCGAGCCTTCGGCAATCTTATTTACCTTTCTTGCGCGGACGCCGTTGCCGCGAAGATATTCGCAGGTGCCGCCGGTGGCGAAAATTCCGAAGCCGTAATCCGCAAAGTCCTTCGCTATCTGGCAAACCTCCTCCTTATCGGTATCGCGTACGGTTATAAGCATATTCCCCAAAGCGGGAATAACGAAGCCGCTGGCGATGAAGGCCTTGTAAAGAGCTTCATGGAAGGTGGGAGCTATGCCCAGAACCTCGCCGGTGGATTTCATCTCCGGCCCAAGGGCGGTATCCACATCGTGGAGCTTTTCAAAGCTGAATACGGGCATCTTTACGGCCACGTAGTCGGCTTCGGGATGAAGTCCCACGCCGTAGCCCAAATCCTTAAGGCTTTCGCCCAGCATACAGCGTATTGCGAGAGCTACTATGGGAACATTGGTCACCTTGCTGATATAAGGCACCGTGCGGCTGCTTCGGGGATTGACCTCTATAACGTAAACTCCGTCCTCGGCAACTATAAACTGGATATTTATAAGGCCCACAACGTGAAGCTCCGTAGCCAGACTCTTTGTAAATTCGATGATTGTTTCCTTGTCCTTCTTACTGATGGTTTGGGCGGGATATACGCTGATGGAGTCGCCGCTGTGAACGCCGGCCCTTTCAAGATGCTCCATAATGCCGGGGATAAGAATGTCGGTGCCGTCGCATACGGCGTCTACCTCCACCTCTTTGCCGTGGACATACTTGTCAACCAAAATGGGATGCTCCTGTACACTGCGGTTTATTATGTCCATATATACGGTGATATCCTTGTCGTTATAGGCAATTTCCATGCCCTGTCCGCCCAAAACATAGCTGGGGCGCACAAGCACCGGATAGCCGATTTCGTTGGCGGCGGCAATTGCTTCGGCGCAGGTGAAAATGGTTTTTCCCTTGGGGCGGCGGATATGGCAGGTTTCAAGCACCTCGTCGAAAAGCTCTCTGTCCTCCGCGCGGTCAACATCTCTCGCGTCGGTGCCAAGTATGCGCACGCCCATGTCATTGAGAGCCTTTGTCAGCTTTATGGCAGTCTGGCCGCCGAACTGAACAATAGCTCCGTAGGGCTTTTCAATGTCCACAATGTTTTCCACGTCTTCGGGAGTAAGAGGCTCGAAGTATAGCTTGTCCGAAATATCAAAATCCGTGGAAACCGTTTCGGGATTGTTATTTACGATTATTGTCTCGTAGCCCAGCTTGCTGAGGGCCCATACGGCGTGAACGGAGCAGTAGTCGAATTCGATTCCCTGACCTATGCGTATGGGGCCGCTGCCGAGAACAAGTATTTTTTTGCGGTCGCTGCTTGTGTCGGCTTCGGTTTCGCCGCCGTAGCAGGAGTAGTAATAGGGAGTGACGGCCTCAAACTCGGCGGCGCAGGTGTCAACCATTTTGTAGGCGGGAACAATGTTCCACTTAAGCCGCAGTGATTTTATCTCACGGTCGGTTTTGCCTACGATTTCGCCGATTACCTTGTCGTAGAAGCCGTAAATTTTGGCCTTTTCAAGAAGCTCGGGAGTGAGGGAGGATGTGCGGAGAGCTTCCTCCAGCTTCATAATATTGTCTATTTTACCGAGAAACCACTTGTCAATTTTGGTGATTTCGTTTATTTCGTCTACGGAAATTCCCTTCTTCAAGGCCTGAGCCACAACGAACAGACGCATATCGTCCACCTTCTTAAGCTCACTGCGGAGCTTGTCCTCCGTAAATGAACGATAGGCGGGAAGGTCAAGACTGTAGATATTCAGCTCCAAAGAGCGGACGGCCTTCATTAAAGCACCCTCAAAGCACGTGCTTATGCTCATTACCTCGCCGGTGGCCTTCATCTGCGTACCCAGCTTGCGTTCGGCGGTGACAAATTTATCAAAGGGCCACTTGGGTATCTTCGCCACAATATAATCCAGCGCAGGCTCGAAGCAGGCGTAGGTTTTTCCCGTTACGGCGTTTTTGATTTCGTCAAGGTTGTAGCCAAGGGCAATCTTTGCGGCAACCTTGGCGATGGGGTAGCCCGTAGCCTTGCTGGCCAAGGCGGAGGAACGGCTTACGCGGGGATTTACCTCGATAACCGCGTAGCGGAAGGAGTGAGGCTCAAGAGCGAACTGTACGTTACAGCCCCCTTCCACCTTTAATTTGTCAATTATTCTTATTGCCGCCGTGCGCAGCATCTGATATTCCTTGTCGGCAAGAGTCTGGGCGGGAGCCACAACTATACTGTCGCCGGTGTGGACTCCTACGGGATCCAAATTTTCCATGGAGCAGACAGTTATGCAGCTTCCCGCTCCGTCACGGATAACCTCGAATTCGATTTCCTTCCAGCCGGCGATACATTTCTCGATAAGCACCTGCCCCACTCGGGAAAGCCGCAGCCCGTGGGGAGCTATCTGGAAAAGCTCCTCCTCGTTTTCGGCAATGCCGCCGCCGGTGCCGCCGAGGGTGTATGCCGGACGCACTATTACAGGGAAGCCGATTTCCTTCGCGAAGTCCAGAGCGTCGGCGTAGGTTTCAACGACCTTGCTGGCAATGCAGGGCTGATTGATGTCCTCCATAGCGTCCTTGAAGCTTTGGCGGTCCTCCGCCATTTTAATGGTTTCGCTGCTCGTTCCGAGGAGCTTTACGTTGTGTTCCTCAAGGAAGCCTTCCTCCGCAAGCTCCATAGCGAGGTTAAGCCCTGTCTGTCCGCCAAGGGTAGGCAGTATGGAGTCGGGCTTTTCCGCCATGATGACCTTTTTTACGGTTTCGGCGGTAAGAGGCTCGATATAAACCTTGTCCGCAATATCTTTATCCGTCATAATCGTGGCGGGGTTGGAGTTTATAAGCACCACCTCCATGCCGTCGTCCTTCAGGGAACGGCAGGCCTGTGTTCCGGCGTAGTCGAATTCCGCCGCCTGACCGATGATAATGGGACCGCTGCCTATTACCAGAACCTTTTTTATAGCGGGATTTTTAGGCATTTTCCTTACCTCCCATCATTTCAATAAACTCGTCAAACAGATATTCCGTGTCCTGAGGGCCGGGGCAGGCCTCCGGATGGAACTGAACGGTAAAGATTTTCTTGTTTTTGTATTTAAGCCCTTCGACAGTGCCGTCGTTTACGTTTACATGGCTGATTTCCGCCACGGATTCGTCAATGCTGCTTACCACATAACCGTGGTTCTGGCTGGTGATGAACACTCTGCCCAAGGCCAGATCCTTAACAGGGTGGTTCGCGCCACGATGGCCGTATTTGAGCTTTTCCGTTTTTGCTCCGGTGGCAAGGGCCATAAGCTGATGCCCGAGACAGATTCCGAAAATTGGTATGTCGCAAGCGTAAAGCTTTTTGAGATTTTCGATTACAGCGGTGCACTCCGTAGGATCTCCGGGGCCGTTGCTGAGCATTATTCCGTCGGGAGCCGAAGCGATTATCGTTTCCGCCGGAGTCCGCGCCGGATAAACCGTAACGTCAAGCCCCCGCTTGTGAAGGGATTCGATAATATTGTCCTTTGCTCCCACGTCGAGAAGGGCGACTTTCTTGCCGGAGTTCGGATAGTTTTTCTTTTCGGCTCTTGTTACGGATTTTACCGCGTCGGTAATAACGTAATTTTTCAGCTTCTTCACAATCTCCTCTTTATTGAAGTCCGGATTTGCGGTAAGATAACCGCCCATTGTGCCACCTATGCGGATTTTTTTCGTAAGAGCCCGCGTGTCGATGCCGCTGACGGCGGGAATGTCGTATTTTTTCAAAAACTCGTCCAGTGAAGTCTCGTTCCTAAAGTTGGAGGCAAGGGTGGTATATTCTCGGACGATGAAGCATTTCACCCATATTCTGCGGCTTTCCATGTCGGCGTAGTTTACGCCGTAGTTGCCTTCGATAGGATATGTCATAATTACTCCCTGACCGTAGTAGGAGGGGTCTGTAAGCACCTCCGTATAGCCTGTCATGGAGGTGTTGAACACTATCTCACACATGGCGTCTTTGCTTGCGCCGAAGGCTTCGCCTGTATAAACGCTGCCGTCGGCTAAAATTAAATAAGCTTTCATACAAATTGCCCGTCCTTTCGTAAAAACCTGCGCTTTGCTTCCATGTATCCGAAGATCGCTTCCAAAAGCCTTACAGCTTTTAGAACTACCTAAATCTTCCGTATTATATCATAAAAGCAAAAATAATGCAATAGTTATTTTAAATAAATTTCAAAAACCTCGATAAACCCCGTAGTTAAGCGGTTTGTGCCTGTTCTCAATTTCGGTCAAAAAATAGCCAAACTATCATAATCTACCGTTTTTTATCATATTTTATCACAAAATTGGTATCAAAATTGGTATCAAAAAATTCCCATAAAATGGGAAAA
>CAZKBV010000095.1:0-4337 GCA_964551215.1 uncultured Oscillospiraceae bacterium
TATCGCAAGCTCCACTCCTTGCAAGCAAAGTGGAGCGTTGCTCCGATTTAAATATCACATAAATATAAGCATAATATAGTCCATTTCCGCCCAAATCGGGGGGGTGTTACGAGAGGGGGAACTCCCCCTCTTGTTCGTTTCAAGGGAACACCCTTTCAATAAAAAACATAAAATCCGGCGCCATGGCGTCGGATTTTATACATTAATCGGGCGCTTTTGCTTTTTTTACGCTGAAAAGAAGGCTTGAAAGGGGATTGAAAAGAATCCTAATTAGTGGCCTGCGACGCAATAAAGCAAAATTCTTTGCCCGTTTTTCGCATATATTTATTTGTGGTATGTTTCGTTGGCGTTGATTTTGAAGCAGCGGTAAACCTGTTCGGCGAGGACAATCCGCGCCAGACGGTGGGGGAGGGTTATGCGCCCAAGGCTCAGCCGGAAATCCGCCCGCGCCTTTACCGCCGGGGAAAGCCCCAAAGAGCCGCCGATTATATAGGTAATCGAAGAATGAGTTTGCGAAATATCCTCGATTTTGGCCGCCCATTCCTCGCTGGAAAGCTCTTTTCCCTCGACGCACAAGGCAATCACGTAATCGTTTTTGCCCAAAGCCTTAAGTATTGCCGCCCCTTCTTCTTCAAGCACGGCCTTTTCCTGACAGGGGAGGGGATTGTCGGGAATTTTCACGTCGGGCAGCTCGGTTATTTTAAAGCGGCAAAAGCGCCTGAGGCGCTTTTCAAATTCGGCGAGGGCTTCTTTATAATAGCTTTCCTTTATTTTTCCGACGCAGATTATGTTGATGTTCATATCGGCTCCTTGCTATGTCTGCAAAGCGGGGCTGGGGGAATACCTGTCCGCAACGCCGACGAAGATATCCTTGCCGACGCTTCCCCCGACGCGCTCGATGCTGGCCTTTACGGCGGAAAAGGCCGCGCGGGGAGTGTTGTTGTCCTTAGACAAATGCCCGAGAAGTATCTGCTTTTCTTCGCCCGGCTCCGAAAGAAGCCTTGCGCACACCGCTCCGCATATTCGATTGGAAAGATGACCACAGTCGGAAAGTATTCTCTGCTTAAGCGGATAAGGATACGGCCCGTTCATAAGCATTGCTTCGTCATGGTTGGATTCCAGCACTATAAGTCGGGAACCCTTTATTCGGTCGTAAATGTATTTGTCCACAATTCCCAAATCGGTTGCCACGGAAGCGGCCTTATCGCCGTCGCTGACGGTAAACCCCAGCGGTTCGTTGGCGTCGTGAGACGACGCGAAGGGGAAAATCAAAGCGTCGTCTATCGCGAAGGGCGTGTCGGCGGCTATGTAATGGATTAAATCGTGGGATATATTCCCCACGGTGGAAAGCATACCGTTCCATGTGCCGATGGAAGCGTAAACCGGAAGCTTAAATCTTCGGCTCAAAACTCCCACTCCCCGTATGTGGTCTATATGCTCATGAGTTACAATAATCGCAGAAAGCTCCGAAGGGTCAATCCCCACGGAGCAAAGTCTGTCGGAAGCGGCCTTGCCGGTTATTCCGCAGTCTATCAGTATTTTTGAGTCTCCCGCCTCCGCCACCGCCGCGTTGCCGCTGCTTCCGGAGGAAAGCGTGCGTAATTTTATGCTCATACTTCGTAAATTCTTTCTATGTCCGCCCCTATAGCCCGCAGACGTTTCTCTATGTTCGTATAGCCCCGGTCAATATAGTAAGGGTCGTTAATTACGGTTCTGCCCTCGGCGGCAAGACCGGCTATCACCATGGCCGCTCCGGCTCTCAGATCCGTAGCTCTCACGGGAACTCCGCAGAGACGGCCTCCGTTGATTATCGCGCTTTTCCCTTCGACTCGGATGTCGGCCCCCATGCGCTGAAGCTCGCCTATATACTGGAAGCGGTTTTCCCAAACGTCCTCCGTAATGATGCTTGTCCCCTCGGCGACGGACATCAGCGCCGCCATCTGAGGCTGCATATCGGTAGGGAAGCCCGGATAGTACCCGGTTTTCACACGTATTCCGGCGAGAGCCGACTCCCGCCGTATGCGTATGCTGTCATCGTACTCCGTAACCTTTACGCCCATTTCCTCCAGCTTGGAAACTATGGAATCCATATGCTTGGGAATTATGTTTTTTATAAGCACGTCTCCGCCGGCGGCGGCCGCCGCAAGCATAAAGGTACCGGCCTCGATTTGGTCGGGAATAATGCTGTAGGTTCCGCCGTGCATTTTTTCCACGCCGGTAACTCTTATAACGTCCGTACCCGCGCCCCTTATGTTCGCGCCCATGGTGTTGAGAAAGTTCGCCACATCGACTATGTGAGGCTCCTTGGCGGCGTTTTCGATTATGGTTCGCCCTTTCGCCAAAGCCGCCGCCAGCATAATATTTATTGTGGCACCCACGCTTGCGGTATCAAGATATATGGTGTTGCCCTTAAGTTCCTCGGCCGTAACAATAACCTGCCCTCTTACGGTGCTGACCTTAGCCCCAAGGGCGCGGAAGCCCTTTTCGTGAAGATTTATCGGTCTTTGCCCGAAATTGCACCCCCCGGGCAGCGCTACCTCAGCCTTGCCCAGTCTCCCCGTAAGCGCCCCCAAAAGGTAATACGACGCCCGCATTTTGCTTGCCAAATCGTATGTCGCGACATGGGTGGTAATATTTTCGGCATTTATTTCATAGGTGGTTTCGTCAAGCCTGTTAACAGAGGCTCCGAGCTGAGAGAGCATTTTAAGAATAAGCTGAACGTCCTTTATGTCGGGTATGTTCTCAATGCGGCAAACTCCGTCAACAAGGAGCGCCGCCGGAATAATCGCAACGGCGGCGTTTTTGGCGCCGCATACGGAAATATCGCCGTAAAGCCGTTTTCCGCCCGTAATTTGAAGCTTTTCCAATAACCCACACCTGCCTTTATAACGATTATACAACAACTGCGGGAAAAAATCAAGTATAAATTAAATAAATATTAACATTGCGCGAAGCGTATTGCAAAAACGGCGGATTTGTGGTAAAATTCTTTTACAAATGCAAAGGAGATTCTTATATGAAAAAGCTGTTTACTTTAATTTTTGCTTTCCTTACCCTTATGTGCGCCACCGCCTTTGCCGAGGACGGCATACGCGTCATGTACAACGGCGAATATCTGGAATTTGCCGACGCTTCCCCCATAATTATCGACGGGCGGGTCCTTCTTCCCTTCAGAGGCGTATTCGAGCGGATGGGCGCTTCTGTAAGCTACGACGATTCCACCCGCGCCGTAAGGGCGGATTTTGGCACAAGCACGGTCAGCTTTTCCCTTGACGGGAGGGAAATAGCCTCCTCCGAGGGGACGGTTTACACTATGGACGTTCCCCCGACCGTAATAAACGGACGTACCCTTGTTCCCGTCCGTGCCGTTGCCGAGGCCGCGGGCTTAACCGTGGACTGGGACAATGACGAAAGAACGGTGGTAATTATAAACGAGGACGCGATTTCCGGCCTGATTGCCGCGAAGCTCCCGGTCTATCGGCAGCTTAGCGCTCTTGCCGCCGCCTCTGCGAAAATTTATTCCCGAACGGAAGCCTTCAGCGTAACCGACGAAACCGGCGAGGCTTTGGATTTACGGGGAGAAGTTTCCGCCGACGGCCAAGCCGAAAGGATATTTTTCACGGCTACAGCCGACGGCGAAAAGCATACGACCGAAATAATAATAACATCGGACACCATGTATTTTCAAACGGACGCCGCCGCTAAGGAGCCGCAGGGGCTGTTTTCCCCCGAAAAATGGTATTACATAGACCTAAACGAGCTTGAAACCTTTATTTCCGGCGACGCGAGGGGGGTTCTCCCCGCCGCGGCGGACGAAATTTTAAACACGCCCCTTTGCCTTATTTTGGCGGACGACTATATCGAGAGCCTTGCGGAGGGACTTATGGCCTCGTATGAGAGGCTTAACGCTTCCCCCGCCGCCGCCGCGAGGAATGTTTTCGGCGGCTTGCTGTCCCAAGCCGCTGCCGAGGCCGAAAACGGGCTGAGCGTAACCGAAAACGGGGCGCAGACCCATGTAACCGTAGCCTGTCCGGAGGGCGGAGAGCTTGAAGCCGTATACTCCGGCGGCCGACTCGATTCCGCCAAAATCGACGGAGTTTTTGACGGAAAGGCTGTCAAAGGTACGATTTTTGCCAAAGAGGACGACTTGGTTGAAAAAATCGAAATTCCCGAAGATACGGTTAATTTTGTGGACGCACTGTATACAGCGCGATATCTAAATTAGCAACGGTTAAAAAATAATCCGTACAGCGCGACGCACATTGCGTAGCGTTGTGCGGAATATTTAATTTAAATCGGAGCAACGCTCCACTTTGCTTGCAAGGAGTGGAGCTTGC
>CAZKBV010000096.1:0-4129 GCA_964551215.1 uncultured Oscillospiraceae bacterium
CTGAAGTGTCCCCCGCCGCCTTAGAGGCGGGGGACATCTGCGCTTAGGTTATAAGCCCCATATCACGGAGCTTTTCCGCTATATACTCAATAATGCCGGAGCTTCGCCGATTCACGACGGCGGTGAAGCCCTTTACGTGAGCCTTGATTCCCATAAGCTTTGGCATAAAGTCAAAGGGAAGCTTAAGCACTATCTTGACCTCTTCCCCTCTTTCGCTGACCTTTCGGCATTTGAAGGCGGAAAATATTATATCCGCCGCCAGAATAACCGCCAGCGCTCCGGCAAGGAAACGAAGCCTTTCGGGGGGAATCTCACCGGTTATTTTCTCAATGGCGGGATGAAAGCCCTTTACCGTAAGCAATGCCAAAAACCCGAAGGCAAGACCGCTCAGCAGGCTTATCCTTCCGTTAAGGTTAAAGGGCCAGTCGCTGTAATCCCACCACCGTGCGCCGAAAAGCTTTTCAATTATCCATGACGATATGTATTCCAAGCCGCAGCTCATCACTGCCGCTCCGGCGAATATTGCCGGAGAGCCGCTGTTTTGGGAAAACAGCCCGACGCACATAAGCGCGCCGAAGCCGTATATGGGGCAGATACAGCCGTAAAGCATACCGCTGTTCACAAACCGCCCCTGACGAATGGAATACAGGGCGGTTTCGTATGTCCAGCCCACGAAGCTGTAAAACATAAACCATATAAAGAACTTATCCACTTCCGGACGCCTCCTCTAATCGCACATACACGCCGAAACGTAGCTTTCAAGCCTAACGTAGGGATGGAGCTTGAACACCTCGTATACGGAACAGAGCTTATCCACCAGACACACCACCCACGCCGACCTCGTTTTTGGGGGAGTTAAGGTAAGGGGGAACATATGCCGCCGAATTATTTCCGCCTCCCCGGGCGAAAGGGAAGTATCCCTGCGGGCGTTTTCAAGGGCGGTGACAGGGTGATATATGCCGTGAAGCCCCTTTTCGTTGGGAGTGCTGTGCCAGTCGTAAAGAAAATAGTCGTGCAAAAGCGCGCCCCTTACAAGCTCCCGTCGGCGGCGACCGTCTATCCGCCAAATTACGGAGTAAAGCTTGTAGCTGTAAAAGGCCACCGCCGCGCTGTGGAGCAAAACGGAGGTTTGACCGTGCTGTATAAAGCCGCGCTCCCTTCTGAGACGGGTAGTTTTAAGAAGCTCTCTGAGCTCGGTGCCGAAGCAGTTTTCCAGTTCGTAATTTTCAGCGCTAAACAAAGACATTCCCTGCCTCCATTCCCGAAGGACGCCGCCTCCGGTATTAAACTTGGTTTTCATCGCGGCCAAATACCATTATTTTAAACAGACCCACATAATTATATATCAAAAATTTCCCGCCGTCAATAGCAAATGCGTAAAAACAATTGACAAAAGGGAAAATTAATTATATAATTAAATAAAGTATATAATAAAAAAGGAGCGGATAAAAATGATAACCGGAATCGAGCATTTCGCCATAATCAGCCCTGACACCAAGCGGCTTTCCGACTGGTACAAAAGAGTTTTTGATTTGGAGTGCGTCTATGACAACGGAAAGGGGACATACTTTCTTGCGTTTCCCGACAAAAGCATGATCGAATTTATCCCCGCAACGGACATTGCCGAAAAGCCTCAGGAGAAGCTTTCCGGCGTGAGACACATCGCTTTCAGCACCGATACCTTCGATGAAACGGTAGCCCTTCTGAAAAATGAGGGAGTGGAAATAATCCACGACGCCGCCACAAGCGCGAAGGGCGTTTCCACCTTTTTCTTCCGTGATATCGACGGCAATGTTATGCATCTTATCAGCAGAACCACGCCGTTAATTTAACCGTACGAAGGCTTCGGCGCATCCATGGTTTAACGCAAGGAAAAGCGCCGGAGGGCGTTCACATAAACCGTTTATGTGAACGCCCTTTCTCTTTATCCGATTATTTAAATCACCTCGCGAAAAATAATTGCCAATGCTTTTACAGGCAGTATATTTTTCTTTTTTCTCCGTAAAATTAAACTGAGGTGATAAATCATGCTGAAAAAAATTAAACCCTATATTATCGGGATTGCCATACCCTTGCTTGTGGGAGGGCTTTCCGCTTGGCTCACGAAAGACGGTATGGAAAACCACTCCGGCTTAAATCAGCCGCCCCTGACTCCGCCCATGTGGCTTTTCCCTATAGTGTGGAGCGCGCTTTACATTCTTATGGGGATAGGCTCCGTTCTTGTATGGAAAAGAGGCGGCCCCAAGGCGGCCTTTGCCTTGAAAATATACGCTTCGCAGCTTGGGGTAAACTTTTTCTGGAGCATAATTTTCTTTAATATAAAGGCGTTTCTCTTTGCGTTCGTATGGCTGCTGCTTCTGTGGGCGATTATCGCGATTATGATATACGCCTTCCGCCGCCTGTCCCCCGCCGCCGGATGGATGCAGCTTCCGTATCTGTTGTGGGTGACCTTTGCCGGATATCTCACGTTCATGACGTATCTGCTGAACAGATAAAATATAGATATATTTTGAAATCGTCGCTTTAAATATTGACTGCGGGGCAAAATTATTATATAATAGCTCCGAGGTGATTTCATGTACGACGTATGTATTATAGGCGGAGGCCCCGCCGGACTTACCGCCGCAATATACGCCGCCAGAAGCGGCAAAAGCGCCCTTGTGCTGGAAGGGGGCGCATGGGGAGGACAAACCGTCCTCACCGAAAAAATAGAAAACTATCCCGCCTTTCCCAAGGGCGTCGGCGGGCCGGAGCTGGGAGAGCTTATGCGCTCTCAGGCTATGGAATACGGAGCGGAGCTGAAGCGCGAAAAGGTTAAGTCAATTTCTTTGGCGGACAAAACCGCCGTCACCAGAAAAGACGCATACACCGCGAAAAATATTATCCTCGCAATGGGAGCAAGCCCTCGTCCCTTGGGAATAAAGGGCGAAAAGGAGCTTACCGGCGTCGGGGTAAGCTACTGCGCGGTATGCGACGGAGGCTTTTACAAGGGCAAAACCGTTGCTGTCATCGGCGGCGGAGACACCGCCGTTCACGACTGCCTGTACCTTAGCCGCGTATGCGAAAAGGTTTACCTTATCCACCGCCGTGATTCCCTGCGGGGCGGGGAAGCGGCTCTTAAAAGGATAAGCCTTCCCAACGTGGAGTTCCTCCGGAATACACGCGTCATGGAATTTGTCGGCGAAAACGGCCGGCTGGCGGGCTTGACGCTTTCCGACGGCAGCTTTCTGCCCGCGGAAGGGGCCTTCATTGCCGCCGGAACGCTTCCTCAAAGCGGTCTTGTGGAGGGGCAGCTCTCAATGGAGGACGGATATATTATTACCGACGAAAAAATGCGCACCTCCATAGAAGGGGTTTTCGCCGCCGGAGATATCCGCAGGAAGCCCCTAAGACAGATTATAACCGCCGCCGCTGACGGAGCCGTCGCGGCGGAAGCCTTAAACTGACGGGAGGACTTAAATGGACAGCATAATTTTCGACGTAGACGGAACTCTTTGGGACACTACGGAGCTTTGCGCCCGTGCATGGAACGAGGCCATAAAAGACCATTCCTCCCTTCCGGCTGAGCTTACGGGGGAGCGGCTTAAAGGCCTTTTCGGAAAGCCCATGAACGTTATTTTCCGCAGTCTTTTCCCCTCTCTGACCGACAGCGAAACAGAAAGGCTCACAGGGTACTGTTGCGAATACGAGGAAGCGCTTCTTTCGCGGGAAAAGGCGCCTCTCTTTGCCGGAGTAAAGGAAACTCTCCCCCGATTGGCTGAAAAATACCCTCTGTTTATAGCCAGCAACTGCCAGAAGGGTTATATCGAAGCCTTTCTCGAAAATTCCGGACTCGGAGAGTGCGTAAAGGATTTTATGTGCTTCGGCGACACAAACGCCCCGAAAAGCGAAACAATTAAAAGGCTTATCGCCCGTAACTCCCTTGTCTCCCCCGTATATGTGGGCGATACCCAAGGGGACGCGGACGCCTGCGCAATGGCGGGAATCCCCTTTGTTTTCGCCGAATACGGCTTCGGGAACGCCGCCGAAGGCTTCATTGAAAAAATCAGTAGCTTTACCCTGCTGGAAAATTTGTTTTTTAAATCGGAGCAACGCTCCATCAAGCTTGCTTGAAATGGAGCTTGCGAAC
>CAZKBV010000097.1:0-3952 GCA_964551215.1 uncultured Oscillospiraceae bacterium
ATGACCCTCTGCTTGTAAGGCAGATGCTCTCCCAGCTGAGCTAAACTCCCATTTCTCCAGCGACTTGTTTATTATAGCATGCAGTTTCATTTTTGTCAATAGTTTTTTTTATTTTTTTCACCGAAAATTTTTCGGAGCAAATTTCCAAAGTAAATGCCGTAGGCGCACCCGCGCAAACAGCTTTACGAAAAAACGCATAAATTCTTTGAGCCGCGAAAGGCGCTTTTCTTTTGCGGGCAGCGGTCTTGAGTCTACGGCAAAGCCGTCCGGCGGCGCTTTGCCTTTCCGAAGCCGCCGAGCTTTACAGCGCAGCGGCTTCGGAAAAAATCGGAATAAGCAAAGCGGGCTTTTTGTCTTTAATCTTCTTTATTTTCAAGATTATTTTCAAGATTTTCAAGCTTTTGCGCGGTAAGACGCTCCTCAACCGTTTTGAGAGCCTCCTCAACATCCGAACGCTTCACGGCCGTAACTCCGGTAAACGGATACCGAAGGGAACGGTTCAGCATATCCTCGGCGTTTTCGTAGTCTCCCTTTTCCATAAGCAGACGGGCGTACTTGTAATAAGGTGTGGGGCCGGCAGGCTTAGTCTGTATTATGCCCTTGTAGATTTCCTCGGCTTCGTCCCTGCGGCCTGTGAGTATATACATTTCCGCCATGTTGTCGGCAATAGTCCTGTCGTCGGAATTGTAGTCGTAAGCCTCCTTCGCAAAGGCAAGGGCTTCTTCCGTCACGGAAGGATCGGCCTTGGCCTTTTCCGTATACATCAGCCCCAGCGTACCGTAGGAGTCGGTGGCGGGCATGGCTTCATGAGTTTCCTTCATAAGAGCGAAGGCTTCGTCCTCTCGGCCAAGCTTTCTGAGCGCTATGGCCTTGTCGTGCTTTGCCCGGCATATGTCCGCCTTCTGGCCCTTGCCGCTCTCAATGATTTCGTCAAGCACGGTTAAGGCCTTTTCGTCCCTGTTTTCACGTATAAGGTTGTAGGCATAGAAAACAGCCATTCCGATGTTTAAACGGCCTGTTTTGTAGGCCTTTTCCATGAGGGCAAGGCCGCCGCTTCGGTCGCCCTTATTGAATTTGGAATTGCCTCTGAGCATATAAAATGTGGGCAGGTTGATAACCGCGTATGCCGCCAAAAATACCACAAGCGCGATAATTCCGGCGATGTGATTCACGAAATTGTAAATCAAAAAAATTACTATAAGAGGAAGTATAAGTTTAAGCATGGCTTTGCTCCTTTTTGGATTATAATTGTTAAAATTCCGCGTTTCCCGCCGTACGGGGGAAGCTTTGCACGTCACGGATGTTTGAAACTCCGGTTATATACATGACGGCTCTCTCAAAGCCCAAACCGAAGCCCGCATGACGCGCGCTTCCGTAGCGGCGCAGATCCAGATACCACCGATAGTCCTCCTCCTTCAGCCCAAGCTCCTCCATTCTGGCCGAAAGCACGTCAAGGCGTTCCTCCCTTTGGGAGCCGCCTATTATTTCACCTACCCCCGGCACAAGGCAGTCCATTGCCGCAACGGTTTTGCCGTCGTCGTTAAGGCGCATATAAAAGGCCTTTATTTCCTTGGGATAATCCGTTACAAAGACAGGCCTACGGAAAATCTTTTCCGTCAAATAGCGCTCATGCTCGGTTTGCAGGTCTACGCCCCATTCCGCCGGATACTCGAAGCGTTCGCCGCTTTTTTTCAGCAGCTCCACAGCCTCGGTGTAGGTTACCCGCGCAAAGTCGGAATTTATTACCCCTTCCAATCTTTCCTTAAGGCCCTTGTCCACGAATTTGTTGAAAAATTCCATTTCCTCCGGAGCGTTCTCTAGGACGTACTTTATAATATATTTCAGCATATCCTCAGCCAAAGCCGCGTCGTCGTCCAAATCCGCAAAGGCAATTTCCGGCTCCACCATCCAGAATTCCGCTCCGTGGCGGGGCGTGTTGCTGTTTTCGGCGCGAAATGTGGGGCCGAATGTGTACACGCTGCCCAACGCCAACGCGTGGGTTTCGGCGTTTAGCTGACCGCTGACGGTAAGGTTCGCGGCCTTGCCGAAGAAATCCTTTGAAAAGTCAACGTTTCCTTCCTTTGTAAGGGGCGGATTCTTAGGATCCAGGGTTGTTACGCGGAACATTTCCCCTGCTCCCTCGCAGTCGCTGGCGGTAATGATAGGAGTGTGGACATACACAAAGCCCCTTTCGTTAAAGAAGCGGTGAATTGCGTAGGCGAGGATGCCGCGCACTCTGAACACCGCCGAAAACAAATTCGTTCTGGGGCGAAGATGAGCTATGGTACGCAGGTATTCGTTGCTGTGACGCTTCTTTTGCAGAGGATAGTCCGGGGTTGAGGCGCCTTCTGTCTTTGCCGCGTCGGCGTTAAGCTCAAAGGGCTGCTTAGAATCGGGAGTAAGACGAATCTCCCCCTCAAACCAAACGGCGGAGCCTACGTTAAGAGAGGCGATTTCGTCGTAATTCGCTATTTTCTCCCTTTCTATCACCACCTGAAGGCTTTCAAAGAAGCTTCCGTCATTCAGGCTTACAAAGCCGAAAGCCCCGTTGTCGCGTATGCTTCTTATCCAGCCCGCGACTCGGACTTTTTCCCCGTGGGCGGGAGTTGAGCGGTAAAGTGTTTTTATTGTGGTTCTGTTCATAAATTTTCCTCCATGACGTCAAAAAAACAAACTCATATTGTTATTATCTCACAAAAATAATAATTTGTCCATAGTTTATTGTGAAATTTTTCCTAAACTTCTTGACTTTATTAAAGTTTTAATATAAAATAAAAATATGGGGAAATTAATTTCAGCGTTCACAGGAGGAAAAATAAAAATGATTAAAATCCGTAACAACCGACAAAATACAGATACCCCCGAAAAAAAAGCTTTAAGGGACAAGAATGAACAGCTTTCCGGCAAGGCGGTGATGCTTACGGCTTTGACCGTATTTTATGCTCTGCTTATGCTGTTTTTGCAAAACATGAGCAAAAGCTCTCAGACTGTGCTGGGAGCTCAGGCCTTTATACAGATACTGTTTTGGGGAAGCATAATCGGCGCTATGGCTTGCGCGGCATGGGGAGCTTATAA
Source organism: uncultured Oscillospiraceae bacterium (assembly GCA_964551215.1). Lineage (GTDB taxonomy): Bacteria > Bacillota > Clostridia > UMGS1883 > UMGS1883 > JAFLUQ01. The sequence continues at coordinate 3,076 of CAZKBV010000097.1, forward strand.
GGAAAAGAAAAGCTTTTTCACATACTGCGGTGTTTTCGTGTATATATTGTGGAGTATGGTTGTTATTCAATACTGCGGCATTATGGGTACGGATAAGGCCTATATGCTGGTTTATATAAGTCTTGCGATTATCTTTGTGCTTATTCAGGTTTTTTCATTTCTTGCCTCAAGGGGCAGCTTTAAAAGCAGGAAGGTTCTTGCGGCCTTTACGGTAGTGTCCGCCGTGCTTTTCGCGGGGTTATGCTTGGCGGCGGCGGCTCTCAGGTTCAGGTTTTTCGGGCTGTTATAATTTAAGGAAAATTAAAATTCCATCGGTAAAACAGGGGGCGCGGAAAACGGCGTAGGTTCATTTTGCGTGTCGCCCTGTTTTTTTGCAAAAGTTTTTTATTTTTACAAAAGAATTTTCAAAAAACTCTTGCAATTTTGGAAAAGATGTGTTACAATATCAAAAGTTATAAAGCAACTACATCGTCTGGAGGTGAAATTATGCCCAACATTAAGTCTGCGAAAAAGAGAGTTCTCGTTATTGAAAAGAAAACTCTTCGGAACCGTATGATTAAGTCCGCCATTAAGACTGAAATTAAGAAGTTTGAAGCCGCCGTTGCCAGCGGTAATAAGGAAGCGGCTCAGAGCCAGTTCTCTTACTGTGTAAAGAAGCTTGATCAGGCCGCGGCTAAGCATGTGTTCCATAAAAACACCGTGAGCCGCAAAAAGTCTCAGATGGCATCAGCTTTGGCCGCTTTGGCGTAAGGCGTATTTGGCGCGGCGCGTATTCGGTGCGGTGTCGTATTCGGTGCGGCGTGGCGTAAGGTATAAAGGCATAAATCTGATTGGCAAAATCCGGAGCGTGCGTGTTCGTATGCTCTTATTTTGCTGT
>CAZKBV010000098.1:0-3617 GCA_964551215.1 uncultured Oscillospiraceae bacterium
TTATAAGGTTTTGACATCCGTATTATTTTAAAGGAGGAAGAAAAATGAAAAAAATTTTGGCGCTTATCACTGCGCTGACGCTTATCGCTGCGCTGGCGCCTGCCGCTTCGGCGGCGAGCCTGCCCGTAATGGGCAGAGACGAGGTCGTAAGCTACATAGAAAAAGTGAACGACTACTGGATAACCGAAAATTACAAAAACTACGGCTCGTCCTTCTGGGAAAGAGCCGCCTACAACACAGGGAACATGGAGGCCTATATGCTTACGGGCATTGAAGCCTACCGGCAGTACTCCCAAGACTGGGCCGAAGCCAATAACTGGATGGGCAACCGCAACACCGGCGACAAGGAGAAGTGGACTTGGGGCTATACCGGCGACGTAAACTCCACAGGGGCGCTTTTCGGCGACTGGCAATGCTGCTTCCAGACATTCGTCGATCTTTACAACTTTGACTCGGAAAAGGACCCCTCCAAAATCGCCCGCGCCCGCGAGGTAATGGAATACGAAATGAGCAAGGACGAGGACGGCTTTTGGTGGTGGGCCGACGGCCTGTTTATGGTAATGCCCGTTATGACGAAGCTTTATCTTGTAACCGACAACAAGCAGTATCTGGATAAGCTTTACGAATATTTCACCTACGCAATCGAGCTTATGTACGACGGCGAACAGGGTATTCCCACCGAGGGCGAGGCCTACACCTCCTCCGCAAAGCTTACGGGAGACGCAAAGCCGTCTGACCCCGCCGATTTTAAACACATATTCTACCGCGACGCAAACTACGTCTTTCCGGCAAAGCCCCTTCCCGGGGAACTTTCTTCCACAAAGAATTTCTGGGCAAGAGGCAACGGCTGGGTATTCGCGGCGCTTTCCAAGGTTTTGCAGGACGTCCCCGACAATTGGGAACACCGTCAGCTCTTCCTTGATATTTACAAGGACTACGCAAAGGCTATCCGCGACTGCCAGAAGGTAGACGATCAGGGCAGAGGCTTCTGGACACAGTCCATGCTGGCGCACAGCTATTCCTGCTCCGACGATAACCCCAACGGCTACGAAACCAGCGGCACGGCCTTCTTTACCTACGGCTTCCTCTGGGGCATAAACAGCGGCATACTTCCCGAGGAGGAATATATAGACTGCGCTCTTCGGGGCTGGAAGTACCTTACGGAGGTAGCTATACAGCCCAGCGGCAAGGTAGGCTATGTTCAGTGGGTTGGCGGCGAAGCCGGAAAAGCGGCGGTATACGACAACACACAGGATTTCGCCGTAGGCGCAACCCTTCTTGCGGGCTGTGAAATGGCGCGTTACAGCGGCGGCATGGTAGGCGACTTCTACCCCTACCTTCAAAAGCGCACCGTTGCTACGGTAAATCTTAAAATCGGCTCCCCCTACACCTACGCGAACAACAAGGTAACAGAGATCGAGGCGGCTCCCGTAATTGAAAACGAAAGAACGCTCGTTCCCCTTCGCGCCATTGCCGAAGCTCTCGGAGCGACTGTAGACTGGAACAACGACACCCGTGAAATAACCGTTACAAAGGGAGAAACTACCGTTAAAATGACGGTGGGAAGCCTTAACTACACCGTAAACGGTGCTGACAATACCATGGACACCGCTCCCGTAATAACAAATTCCCGCACTCTTGTTCCCCTCCGCGCTTTGAGCGAGGCTCTGGGCAAGGTGGTTTACTGGAACAACGACAAGCAGATAATTTCCATAGGTCAAAAGGAAAACCTGTTCTATTCCTGCGAGGGAGGAATGGTTGAAATGCTTGACGGCATACTCACCTCCGGTCAGATTCCCATGTGGACGCCCAAGGAAAAGGATTTCCGCATTTCCGAGCTTCAAAATTCGTTCAGCCCCGTAAGCGGAGCCTCCGAGGTTGAACCCGAAAGCTTCAACAGCATTTCCATGGCCTTTGACGGCGACGTAAACACAAGATATGCCAACAATGTTATCGGCAGTTCCGTGACCTTCGACTTCGGCGAAGTAAAGAAGTTCAGCAAGCTGGGACTTTATTTCTGGAAGTACGACAGCAGAACAACAAAATTCACCGCTGAAATTTCTGCCGACGGAGTTAACTTTACAAAGATTTACGAGGGCGACAGCCTTAAAAACGTTCGCGTAAATGTTATGGACGTAAACGCCGAGGCTCGCTTCGTGCGCCTTACCAGCGGCGGCAACAGCGAAAACGAATGGTTCAATGTAATGGAAATAGTGGGCTACGGCGATGATAATCCCATAGAAACAAACCTTAAGTAATAATTCATACCGCAAAAGTAAAACAGCCGGAGGGAAATCAAAATCCCTCCGGTTACTTGTTTTAAATCGGAGTAGCGCTCCATCAAGCTTGCTGAAACGGAACCCGCCTCATACATATTTTTCGCAAACGCAAGATCCGTGCCATAGCATGAGTTCTGTAAGAACATTTGCGGCGCTTCTTTTTTGGCGCTTATTCTATTTTTCTTTTTTTTGACCTTTATTTCAATCCGTTATTTTAATTTTTTTTAAATGTCTGCAATAATTTCGGGGTGTGAGTTGTATTAATTGTGTATTTGCAAATACGACGCGAAGAAAGGAGCGAAGAAAATGACCGAAGATGAAAAACAATTTTTTTCGGATATGTACGAAAAATACTCCAAATCGGTTTACGGTGTGTGTCTAATGTATCTGAAAAACAAGGACGACGCGGAAGAAGCGGTTTCAGAAAGTTATATTCGTCTTATGGAAAATATGCCCCACTTTGAAAGTGACGCTCACGCCAAGGCGTATCTTACACGCACGGCGGTTAATGTATGCAAAAATCTGCTCAAATCCGGCTGGCGCAAAAACATCGTCCAAAACGAGGACGTTCTTATGTATATTGCCGCGCCGGAGGAAAAGGGCGTTATGGAGGAGATTTTATCATTACCGCCCAAGTATAGGGTGATACTTTATATGCACTATTACATCGGCTATTCAACAAGGGAAATCGCCGAAATTATGGACTTATCACAGTCGGCGGTGCTTTCTAGACTTTCGAGGGGACGGAACAAATTAAGAAATCTTTTGGAAGATGGAGGCTTTTATTATGCGAGATAACGATTTATACAATATGTTTTCAAAAATAACTCCCGACAATTCGCTCAGAGAAAAAATAGCAGGCAGAATTGAGGTAAAAGAAATGAAAAAATCCACAATAAAGCATACGTGGAAGGTAACTCTTATAGCCGCGGCAATAGTGGTTGTTCTGTCAATCTCGGCATTTGCCATTACACCGACCGGACAGGAAACAATAAGCGGTATTTTGGCGTATTTCCAAAACGATAACGCGACAAAAATGACAAGCCTGGAGGAGCTTGCGAAATACAACGAGGAAATAGGCAAGAGCGTGTCAAAGGACGGGATAACCCTGACGCTCGATAACGTCGCGGCGGACGATAATTTTATACACGTATTCTATACGGTAAAGTCCGACAGTGAACCGTTTTACAACGGCGACAACCCGAATGTCGAGCTGTACAGCGACGATATGAATATAAGTATGGATGTTCAGTGTATGATAAACGGCAATTACGCGGGTATCACAAACAATAACACGCGCGACGGATATTTTGTCGATAATTACACCTACAGGGCGGC
>CAZKBV010000099.1:0-3499 GCA_964551215.1 uncultured Oscillospiraceae bacterium
ATATTTTTTTAATACCGATTTTTTTCTTGATTTTTTCCGGCTTGTATGATATAATTTAATGAAACGCATACAGCCGCAATGGAGCGGCTGATTTATGTAAGCTTACATCGGAGGAAAATATATATGTTTGTTTCTGAGGCTCTTGATATCAACGAAAAAAATCACCTTACAATGGGATGCTGCGACTGCGTCGAGCTGGCGGAAAAATACAAAACTCCTCTTTACGTTATGGACGAAACGGCGCTCAGGCGTCACTGCCGTGTATATAGGGAATCCATCAACAGGTTTTACGGCGGGAAGGGCTTGGTGTTTTACGCGTCCAAAGCCCTGTGCAATCTGGAAATAATGCGTATTGTAAACAGCGAAGGCTTGGGAGCGGACGTTGTTTCCGGAGGCGAGATATACACCGCCCTTAAAGCCGGAATGTCGGGGGAAAGGCTGTGCTTCCACGGCAACAACAAAACCCGCGACGAGCTTGTCTACGCTGTTGACAGCGCAGTGGGGCGCATAGCCGTTGACAATTTGGGCGAGCTTAAAATGATAGACGAAATATGCCGCGAAAAAGGAAAAAAGCAGAAGGTTATTTTCAGAATAAAGCCCGGCATCGACGCCCATACCCACGAATTTATAATGACAGGCCAAATAGATTCCAAGTTCGGCTTTGCCCTTGAAACCGGCGAAGCCCGTGAAGCCGTTCTTGAAGCTCTCAGGCTTCCCAATATCGAGGTCGGGGGCGTACACTGCCACATAGGCTCTCAGATACACGAGCTGGAGCCCTTCCGTGAAGCCGCGAGGGTTCTCGCGGGCTTTATGGCGGACATAAAGGACGAAACCGGCTACGAAATGAAGGAGCTTAATCTTGGGGGCGGCTACGGAGTTATGTATACCGATAAAGACGACCCCATTGAGTTTGACAAATATATCAAGGCCGTAAGTTTGGTGCTGAAATCCGTATGCGAAAGCCGCAATCTGGAGCTTCCGTTCGTTATGATGGAGCCGGGGCGCAGCATTGTGGGCGCTGCCGGAATCACTCTTTACACCGTTGGCGCGGTCAAGGACATTCCCGGAGTTCGCCGCTATGTAAGTGTGGACGGGGGAATGGGCGACAACCCCAGATATATTCTTTACCAAGCCGAGTACATGGCTGTCGCGGCAAACAGAGCCGGCGACAAGCCCTCCGACAGAGTTACCGTGGCGGGACGGTGCTGCGAGAGCGGCGACCTTATCGGTGAAAATATGGCCATTGCCGAGATTAACCCGGGGGATATTCTGGCCGTGCTTACAACAGGGGCATACAACTATTCCATGGCTTCAAATTACAATCGGGTTCCCCGTCCGGCTATGGTAATGACCGATAACGGCAAAAGCCGCGTTATAGTAAAAAGAGAAACCTATGAGGATATTGTCAGAAACGACATATAGCTCCCGCGCGGACGGCGCCGCGTAAAGGCGGCTTAGCAGGGGAAGCTTTCGATTTAAATTTTGACGGGAGGCAGTGTAATGCTCTATACGCTCAGCGGATATTTACAACGCTTTATCGTGCTTTTTACGGCCATAACCGTACATGAGTTTGCCCACGGTCTGGTGGCGAACAAGCTGGGAGATCCTACGGCGAAAAATGCCGGACGGCTCACATTGAATCCCTTGTCCCATTTGGACATTATCGGCGCGATATGCATGGTGCTGACGGGCTTCGGATGGGCAAAGCCCGTGCCGATAAATCCCATGTATTTCAAAAACCGCAAGCGCGACACCGCTCTGACGGCCCTTGCGGGTCCGGCGGCCAACATAATTCTGGCCTTTGCCACAACGGTAATTTATGTTCCGTTCGTGTATTTTGTGCTTTTGCGGGTGAATAATTCGCTGTTGTCATTTATCGGCGGCACGCTTCAAAGCCTTGTTTTTCTGAACATAAGCTTCGCGGTTTTTAATCTTATTCCCTTCCCGCCCTTGGACGGAAGCAAAATCCTCAGCATAGTTTTGCCGACCGACGCTTATATGAAGCTTCTGGAGCTTGAACGCTTCGGCTTTCCGGTGCTTATTATTCTTTCGCTGACGGGTATTCTGGGAAGGATTCTCAACGTTATAATTCAGCCTGTATACAGTCTGTGGGAGGCCTTTGCAAAGCTGCTGTTAAGTTTGCTTACAAGGCTTTGAGGTAAAGTATGGAAGATCTTTCGTTTAAGGTTGCGGCATTTGAGGGGCCTCTTGATTTGCTGCTCCATTTAATCGCAAAAAACAAGGTTAATATATACGATATTCCAATTGCGGAAATAACCGACCAGTACCTCGAATACATCGCTCGGATGAGTGAGCCGGACATGGATAACGGGGGAGAGTTTTTGGTGATGGCTTCCCAGCTGCTTCTGATAAAGTCGCGTATGCTTCTGCCTTCGCGGGAGGAAGAGGAGGAAGACCCAAGGGCGGAGCTTGCCGAAAGGCTGGAGGAATACCGCCGTTACAAGCTTGTGTCCGAAAAGCTCGGCGAGCTGCAGCATTTCGCCGACAACCTTGTTTTCAAGGAGGCCGAGCCTCTCGGTATTCCGAAAATAAAAACGGAAAACAAGGAGCTTAATATCGACACTCTCCTCGACGCGTTCCTTACGGTTATGGAGCGCAGCGCGAACCGTAAGCGGCTTGAGCCTAAAAACTTCCGAAGCGTTATAGGCCGCACCAATTACAGCATACGCAGCGCGGGGCAGAGCGTTCTTTCCAAGGTGGAGAGCGGCGACGCGGTGGAATTCGGCGACCTTTTCGACGGGATACACGCCCGCGGCGAGCTTGTGGCGACATTTTTGGCAGTGCTGGAGCTTATAAAGGAAAACTTTCTTTCGGTAATCGAGGACGAAGGAAAAATATACTGTGTACGTGGTGAAAAAGATGGGGAACTTGCAGTCGGAGAAGAATATTGATTTGGAGTCGGCTATTGAAGCCGTGCTTTTTTCCGTGGGGGAGGCGGTGGAGCTTCAAAGGCTGTCCGAAGCGTTGGAAACCGATATTCCCCGAATTAAGGAGGCCGCGATTTCCTTAAAGAACCGACTTGAAAATGAAGGGCGGGGAGTGCGCCTGATTGAAATAGGCGATTGCGTACAGCTTTGCTCCGCGCCGGAATATTTTGAATACATACAAAAGACGGTGCAGATGAAAAAGCAGGTGGGGCTTAGCGCCGCCGCGCTGGAAACTCTTTCCGTCATTGCGTATAATCAGCCCGTCACAAAGGGAACAATAGAGTTTATAAGGGGCGTGGACTGCACCTACAGCGTTACCAAGCTGACGGAGCGGGGCTTTGTGGACGAGGTGGGCCGCGCGGAAACTCCGGGGCGCCCCATACTTTACGGCACAACTATGGAATTTCTTCGGTGCTTTGGGCTTAAAAATCTGGACGAGCTGCCGCCTTTGCCCGAAAAACAGCTTCCTTCGGCGGAGGAGAAAGCCGAAAAGAAAGATATAACCTAAGCGCAGATGTCCCCCGCCTCTAAGGCGGCGGGGGACACTTCAG
>CAZKBV010000100.1:0-3461 GCA_964551215.1 uncultured Oscillospiraceae bacterium
ATACCGCCGCTTCTCCCGCCGCTTCCTTGCTTATGGCGTTATTTAACAGCGTCCCCACCGCGTTCTTCTTGCCGAAAACGCTTGTCACTGCATTGCTGTCTATTCTTACGCTGTTTTGGTGTCCGTAACCGTCAACCGAAACCGGCGTCACAACTGTATTGCCGTTAAGCTTCATCGGCAATAATGCCACAACGCTTGTGTCTTTCCGCGTTTCCGACGCAATTACCGCCACCGGCCTTTTTAAAGCCTCGGGCAGCTGCTTCAGCATAGCCTCTCCCAAATGATGGTCGGCGTCTTTAACTCCGTTTATGGCGTAGTCCACATGGGTTTGGTTAATTGTTACCGGCAGTGCGTTAAAGCCTATTTTGCGAAATACCTCCGGCGTTCCTCCCACAAGAAGGCTGTCTCTCTTAGGTATTTTCCCCGCCTTCCAGTCGTCTATCTGCTGTCCGAAAGCCTTGCTGTAATCGTAAACGCCCGACTGAACGCTGTTATTCGCGGAGTTCTTAACATTCCCGTCTTTTTGCCGTATACTGTTTTCAGAGGGCGCGGTTTCTGTAAAACCTGTCGCTGTCTTTGTTGCGGCGGCAGATGCAGACTCTGCGCCTTCTGTTATTTTTGTCGGCTTTACCTTATTGTTCTCCTCCGCCGAACGGGCAATTATTTTTTCGAGGGCCTCCGCCGCCTTTCGAGCCTTTTCCGTCTCCCCTTCCCAAGCGGTTTCGCTCCGCCCTTTGTTCCAATTCTTGACCTTGTTTATTATCGCCCTGATAGCGTCCAAAAGCCTTTTAAACAGGCTTTTTCTTTCCTTTTCCGCCAGCTTCTCGGCTTTTTTGGCAAATTCGTTTATGCTCTCCGCGTCCTTAAGTATTTTTCCGGTGTAATCCGCCGCGATTTCCATTTCCGCCTCGTCCCTGTTCAGCTCGATTCCTTTTTGCCTGTAAAGCTCTATCCTTTCTTTCACAATGTCGGTGAAGGGATTTTCTTCCTTTGCCAGCTCCAAGGCTATCTCCTTGTATTTTTCATACTCCGCCGGAGCCGTTTCTTCGAAATGGTGCGTTATTTCGTGGGCGAACACCGTCACCCCCGGCTCCGCCGCGTCTTTCGCGAGGTATATAACCCCGTTCTTGTATACTCCGTTCAGCCCTCCTCCCAAAGACTCCACAACTACAACCCTCACTCCGAATATTTGCGCAAAGTTGTTTACGGCGGCCATTTCTTCCTCCGTCATGAATTCCCCGCCGGAAATTTCATTTTGGGTATTGACAGCCTCGCCGCTTTGTGGTATAGTGACTGTAGAAGATACAGTGGGCGGGACGGTTTCGGACGTGTCTGGCAGGGCGTCGCTTTGCGTCGCATACGCTTCTCGCAGCTTTCCTGTATCTTCTTTTTTTCCGCCGTATAGACTGTTATATTTTTCCGTGTCAAGCACGTAAAAGGTTTTTGGTGTCAGCGACTTTCGACCGTCCGAAGCTATCACGGCAACAACGGCCCGCCCGTTTATTTTTTTGCCTATCTGAATTATTCTTCTTCCGTCCTTTTGCCTACTTACCTTCAAAATATCATCATAATTGACAATATATTCGGGAAGATTCTTTATGTCCTCAATCGTCAAAGGAATCTGGTTTTGTTTCGATTCGTTCATATGCTTTGAAGCGTGTAATATATCCGAAGAATTAAGCTCCAAATAAAAGCCGTCAACATTTGTCCCGTCCATATTCCTTATGTCGTCCGCCATTCTTTCCGGAACCTTTGCGAAAGCCTTTGTTTCATGCATATCCTTTTCCGATAAAGCGCGTTCTATAAATTCATCGGTTTCGTTCTTGGACGTAAGAATAGCCTTTTCTCCCTTGCGAACCAGCTCGCTCTTTTTGTTTCTCGAATGTTCGTTCCCCGTCAGCATATATTCCTTTGCGTCGCTGTCCGTCAGATACGAAATGTCGCTACCCGATTTTTCTTTTTTTAGAGAAAGCTTCCCCCCTGCGCTTAGATTTTCCGCCTCCTGCGCGGGTGCGGCTTCCGCTGTGCTTGCGGGCATATTTACAGATGCGGCTTCCGCTGTGCTTGTGGGTATGTTTGCAGGTGTGTTTACAGGTAAAGCTTCCGCCGCATTTACGGGCACGTTTGTATTTATGTTCGCTATAGGGCTTGCGGGGGCGTTCTTTGCCCGCGCGTTCTCTATCTCCCTTATAACTCTTGCCCCTCCGTCCGAGAAGCTGCTTTCAAGGCCCTTTAAGCTGCCCTCTCGGGCGTATTTTTCTTCAATGCTCTCCGCGAGGCCCTCGAACGAGCCGTATTTTTCCTCAATGGCCTTGTAAACCTGATTTTTTATCCTTTCCGGAAGGTTCGCCGCGAAGGTTTCCCTTACCGCCTCCACCACCGCGTTTTTATTTTCGCCCCCTTCCGAAGCCGATATTCCGGTATCATAAACCGCTTTATTTGTCTCTTTCCCCTCAATCGGCGCGGCCTGCGCTGTGCTTGTTGGCGCGTTTGCCGCTGTGTTTACAGGTATATTTGCCGCCGCGTTTGTCTCTACGTTTGCCGCTGTGTTTGTAGGTATATTTACAGGCGCGTTTGTCTCTCGGTTCGCTATGGGGCTTGCGGGCGCGTTTTCCGCTGAGATTTCCGCTGGGCTTGCCGGCGCGGCTTTTATTCCTTCCATCCGCTTCATTGCCTCCGCCGTGGCCGTATCTAAAGCCGTCTCCCTGTCTACGCCCTGAGAAATAAGGTTTTGCGCCCCTGCGGCAATGGCCTTAACAAGAGCGGTGTCTGTTCCGCCCTTCTGCTCCCATGTCCTTAAGGTACTCATTTGCTCTTTTTGCAGCAGGCATTGCATACGAACGGAGCTTTCAGCAGCAAAGGGCATGGTTCTTCTGTCCGGGTAAATTCGTTTGAACGCGATTCGGAACACCTTTTTACTTCCCGTGAAATTGTGGTAGGATTTTTCCCGATGCGTGAAGCGATGCTTTGAATGTCATGTTTTTGGATAAACATTCTTGAATTTCTGTTCTGTCATACAAAGTCATGTTCTTGTTTTCTTTGTTCATGGTCTGAGACCTCCTTTTCTCAGACTTAATTCTACCATAAATTCTTTCCCAATGTAAATTCCATTTTGAATTCCACTGTGGAATTTACTTTGAGAATTTACTTTCTACACAAAATTATAAAAAATTTCCGTAAGGGTATTGACAAATTAAAATTCGTCTGTTATAATAATTCATGTCTTGCGGGTGTAGTTCATCGGTAGAATACCAGCCTTCCAAGCTGGCTAGGTGGGTTCGACTCCCATCACCCGCTCCATTTTTGTGCCTGTAGCTCAGTCGGATAGAGCAACTGCCTTCTAAGCAGTAGGTCCCGGGTTCGAATCCCTGCAGGCACGCCACTATGGTGGGTATAGCGCAGTTGGTTAGCGCGCCAGATTGTGGCTCTGGAGGCCCTGGGTTCGAATCCCAGTATCCACC
>CAZKBV010000101.1:0-3452 GCA_964551215.1 uncultured Oscillospiraceae bacterium
AACAACCTTGGAAAACGGAATTTACTACAACAAGTCCGTTTTCATGGTATGTGGGATTTTCTGACGTATATGACGCAACAGGGGTAAACAAAAACGGCAATGCTTTTACAATGGGCAGTAGTGATAATGTAGGGCTTCAAGCCGCATGGCGCGCCAACGACTACACCGTTCGCTACGACTCCAACGGCGGAAGCGGCAAAATGGACGACAGCGCTCACCGCTACGATGCTGAGAAGGCTCTTAGCAAAAACGCCTTCACAAAGCGGTATTGCCGTTTCAAGGGCTGGAACACCGAAGCGGACGGCAGCGGCACAGCGTATGCCGACGGCGCGAGCGTTAAAAACCTGACCGACGAAAACAATGGCGTTGTTACTCTGTACGCTCAATGGGAAAGGACACAGTACACCGAATCCGTTTTGAAGGAGTATTCCGGCTACAGTCAGCTGAGCGTGAACATCTGCGGAATAACCGCTCCGGCGAAGGTGATTGTCGCCTCCTATAAGGGCGGCAGGCTTGTAAAAGCGGAAATGCGGGAATATGCCTCGGACAATGAAATCTTTGCCCTTTTCGGCGACTTCGATACCGTAAAGGTTATGGTTTGGGACGGTATGAAGCCCTTGACCGTAACCGAAGTCTTGGAAAATAAGACCGAAAATTGAAGCAGGCTATGAAGCCTGCCATAAGGGAATAATATATCCGGATATCGGCGGCATATATAGCTAAATTGGGCGATTTTAAAACGACAAAACGTAAAAACAAGCCTTAAAATCAAAAAGGCTCTCGGTTCCGCATAAAATCGCGGCGCGGCAAAAAGAGGCGGATGCTAAAGCAGCATTTTCGCCTCTTTTAAATTTGACATTTTTGTGGCTTGTCAAGGGAAAGAAGGTGAAAAGCAGTATACGTTTGTGTCAATAATATGTTTTACACTCAACCTCAAAAAATGATGTTAGTGCGGAAATAGATGCAAAATGCCATTTTTGGAGCAAAGTGTTACCTATCATTGACAATCGTACACGAGGATTTTTTCACATTGGCAAAAATTTGTTGACTAACCTATATACATATGTTATAATAAATTATGTATATACAGAAAAATAAGTTTTAGCAAAAAGGGGCATGCTTCCTTATGAATTATATCGTGCTGGATATGGAATGGAATCAGTCCTACCCAAAGCCGTCGGATGATTCTCGGAAAAAGAAGGTAAAAAACGAAATAATTGAAATCGGGGCTGTTAAGCTGGACGAAAGCATGAAGTGTGTTTCCTCTTTTAAAAGCCTCGTCAGGCCTTTTTTCATACGCAAGCTTAATTCCCATGTCAAAAGGCTCACGGGTATAACCGAAAAAATGCTTTCCGAGGGAGAGTTTTTCCCCGATGTTATAGAACGCTTCCGCAAGTGGTGCGGCGAGGACAAAAAAATACTTACATGGGGCTATGACGACATACCCATGCTGATTTCATGCCTTGAAATGTACAAGATGGATTCCTCTTGGGTTGGCGAATGGTATAATCTTCAGCTTATTTTCAACCGGCAGACGGGCAGCGGGTCAAATCAGAAGTCGCTGAAATCCGCTCTGGAGCATTTCGGCTGTATAATAGACGAAAACCGTCCTTGGCACGACGCGTTAAACGACGCCCGCTATACGGCTGTAATATGCGGCAAGCTGGATTTGAAAAGCGGCATTGACGACTATAACAAATGTCTCAGCGTCAAGACCGACTCCCCTTTGAAGGAGTTCCCGAAATGCACCGAGCTTCGCCGCGACCGGTTCAAGGGAATCGTAATAGACGGAAAAACCCGTTATCCCGAAGCCTTCAACAACAATCCCTGCCCCGTGTGCGGCGCTCCTATGGTAAGATGCGCGTGGGAAAAGGCCGACGGCGGGCGGCTTGTCACCGTAGGCGAATGTCGCCTTCACGGGAAATTTTTCCTTGTTATATCCATATGCCGCAGCAAGCAGGGCGGCAAATTCGCAAGAAAGCTCATATGTGAAATGACCGAAGAAACGGAAAAATATTTTGCCCTTCTGCAAAAGGATAGGCTCGGGGAAAAGACAGCGTCCTCGTAAATCAGCCCGTTTTTTCATGTTTTTGATATATTTTGACTATTTACAGGGGCAAATTTAAGCATATTTTATGTAGACAAAATTCCTAAAAAATGGTATTATAAACAACACGGTACTTTTGTGAATATTATAAAATTGGGAAAAGACTTACACCGAAAGAAAGGATTTCTTAAGATGAAGATAGCTATAATCGGCTACGGAGTTGTGGGCAGCGGCGTATATGAAATTTTAAAACGGAACGCCGAAACGGTCAAAAAACACGCCGGAAAAAGCATAGAGGTTAAATACGTACTTGATATCCGCGACTTTCCCGATCATCCGGAGAAGGAAATTTTCGTCAAGGATTACAGCGTTATCCTTGACGATCCGGAGGTTGAGGCAGTTGTCGAAACAATGGGCGGGGTGCGCTTTGCGTACGGTTATACAAAGGATGCTCTAACGAGGGGGAAAAGCGTTATAACAAGCAACAAGGAGCTTGTTGCCTCTCACGGTCACGAATTTTTTGAAATCGCCGCGTCTCACGGCTGCCGCTATCTTTACGAAGCCAGCGTGGGCGGGGGAATACCCGTTATACGACCTATCGCGGACTGCCTTTCCTCCAACGAAATTGAAAGCATTACAGGCATTATAAACGGCACGACCAACTATATTCTCACAAAGATGTTCAAGGAAAACAACACCTTTGATTCGGCCTTGAGGCAGGCTCAGGAGCTGGGTTATGCCGAAAAGGATCCCTCCGCGGACGTGGACGGCACAGACATATGCCGCAAGATTGCGATTCTTTCTTCTCTTACCTTGGGCAAGCGGATAAGCTGCGACAACATTCCTGTCAAGGGGCTGAAAAGTATAACCGTTGAGGATATTTCCTACGCCGCCGTCATGAACTGCTCTATTAAGCTGGTGGGCTGCGCAAGGTTTAAGGGCGGCAAGGCCGGAGTTTTCGTCGGTCCAATGCTTATTCCCAAGGAAAATCCCCTTGCCGGAATCGACGACGTGTTTAACGGAGTGCTGATAAAGGGCAATATGGTCGGCAATGTTCTGCTATACGGCCGAGGCGCCGGAAAGCTTCCCACTGCCAGCGCGGTTGTGGCGGATGTTATGGATATAGCCAAGAATCCCGAATACACCGAGGATTTTTCGTGGAAGGAAACCGGCGAAGCCGTCACCTTCGATCCCGCCGAAATCGAAACGAGATTTTTCGTTCGGGTAAAAAAAGAAGCCATGGCGGACGTATACGGATTGTTCGGCGAGGTTGAGGCCTTTAACGGGATAAACGATATGGGCTTTATAACCGACGTAATGAGCGAAACCGAAGCGGACAGCCTTCTTTCCGGCGTCGGGGGCGTTGTTTCCAAAATGAGAATATTCCGATAAATTTTTGATATAA
>CAZKBV010000102.1:0-3400 GCA_964551215.1 uncultured Oscillospiraceae bacterium
GAACCTTTGAAAGATACTCCCAATCCGTCATAGCTCCCGTGCCGCTGATTGTGAGCGTGCCGTCGCTGTCTAACGTCCATGTAAGGTTGTCACCGCACTCTCCGCTCGCGACTTCCTCCGCTCCCACAGTTACGCACGGCAAAACCGCGCACAGCATCGCCATGCACACAAGCACGGCTGTAAGCTTCTTGATTTTGTTCATTTGCCCCATCTCCTCGCAAAATTTTCAGCTATATTTTATACCTTGCTCATACATATTGTCAAGTATTTATTAAAAATTTTTGCGAAATCGGAATATTTTTTGCGCCGAGGCCGATGACGGCGCGCCTTACTGGTTTTTAAATCAACACCCACAAAAACAGCGGGAAAAATTTTTGTCGATTTGGTTTAAAAAACAGTTGATTATTTGGGCGAATTGGTATATTATAATAACAAACGCAATTAAGGCGGTACATATTTCATGTTAATGCGCCGAAATTAAAATAATGGAGGAATAACAATGAAAGCAGTCATAACCGTGGTAGGCAAGGACAAAACCGGCATTATAGCAAGAGTCAGCGGCCTTTTATACGAAAACGGCATAAACATTCTCGATATAAGCCAGACAATAATGCAGGATATTTTCACAATGGTAACGCTTGTGGATACCACCAACAGCAAGCTGGAGCTTGCCGGGCTTAAGGCCGAGCTTGAAAAGGTCGGCGAGGAGCTTGGAGTGTCCATAACCATGCAGAGAGAGGATCTCTTTAACTCCATGCACCGCATTTAAAGCAGAAAGGACGGAACTGATATATGCTGAGCATAAGTCCCGTAGAAATAGCCGAGACATTAAACATGATAAAGGACGAGCATCTTGACGTGCGTACAATAACAATGGGAATTTCCCTGTTCGACTGCGTAAGCGACGATTACAAAAAAGCGGCGGACAAGGTCTACGACAAGGTTGCGCGTCTGGCGGAGGGGCTTGTTCCCACCGGAGAGCAGATTGAGGCGGAATACGGAATACCAATTGTCAACAAGCGAATTTCCGTAACGCCGGTTTCCTTGGTCAGCGCCGCCTGCGGCCATCCTCTGGAGCTGGCAAAGGCTCTTGACAGGGCCGCCAAAGCCACGGGAGTGAACTTTCTCGGGGGCTACAGCGCGTTGGTGGCGAAGGGCTATACAAAGGCGGACTATGAATTTATCGAATCCATTCCCGAGGCGCTCGCTTCCACGGATTACCTTTGTTCTTCCGTAAACGCGGCTTCCACAAAGGCCGGCATCAATATGGACGCCGTGCGCCATATGGGGAAAATCATCCGGCGCACGGCTGAGCTGACGGCGGATAAGGGGGGCTTTGGCTGCGCCAAGCTGGTGGTTTTCGCGAACGCCGTTGAGGACAATCCCTTCATGGCGGGAGCCTTCCATGGCACGGGGGAGCCGGAGTGCGTAATAAATGTGGGTGTAAGCGGCCCCGGGGTTGTCAAATGCGCCCTTGAAAGAGTCAAGGGGCAGCCCTTCGGCGTTGTGGCCGAAACAATAAAAAAGACGGCCTTCAAAATCACCCGTATGGGTCAAATGGTGGCCGAAGAAGCCAGCAAGCGTCTTAACGTACCCTTCGGCATAGTTGACCTTTCCCTTGCCCCCACCCCCGCCAGAGGCGACAGCGTGGCCCATATTCTGGAGGAAATGGGGCTTGAGGTTTGCGGAACTCACGGCACTACAGCGGCTTTGGCTCTGCTTAACGACGCCGTTAAAAAGGGCGGAGTTATGGCCGGCAGCTACGTAGGCGGCCTCAGCGGAGCCTTTATTCCCGTCAGTGAGGACGCGGGAATGATAGCCGCCGCCAAGGAGGGCAGCCTCACCCTTGAAAAGCTGGAGGCCATGACCTGTGTTTGCAGTGTGGGGCTGGATATGATAGCCGTTCCCGGGAAAACCGACGCCGACACAATCAGCGGAATAATCGCCGACGAAATGGCAATCGGCATGGTGAATACAAAAACCACTGCCGTGAGAATAATTCCGGCTATCGGCAAGGACGTAGGGGACGAAGTGGAATTCGGCGGACTTTTGGGTACGGGGCCGGTGATGCCCGTCAAGGAAGCGAGCTGCGCGGAATTTATCGCCCGCGGCGGACGTATCCCCGCGCCTATACACAGCCTGAAAAACTGAGGAAGAACCGAATAATTCACGCCTCGGATTATTCGGTTCTTCCCTGTACGGCCTGTTTTCGAGGAGGTTTTTATAAAAATGCAGTCCTATGAAATATTCAAGGATTTGGCTATAATTATTCTTTCGGCAAAGCTTTTCGGTATGCTTGCCCGAAAGCTGAAGGCTCCTCAGGTGGTTGGAATGATAATTGCCGGAATAATTATCGGCCCAAGCGTCCTTGACATTGTGGAGCAAAGCGACTATATACTCCAGACGGCGGAAATCGGCGTTATGCTGCTGATGTTCGTTGCCGGTTTGGGAACGGACCTTAAGGAGCTTGTTAAAACCGGTCCGGCGGCGTTTCTTGTGGCGTGCGCCGGAGTGCTTGTGCCGCTGGTGGGCGGATACGCGCTTTACAGCTGTATTTACGGCTTTTCCCCTATAGGCGATCCGGAATTTTACAAGGCCGTGTTCATGGGTACAATTATGACGGCAACCTCCGTTTCCATAACCGTTCAGTCCCTTATGGAGTTAGGCAAGCTGAAAACCAAAGTCGGCACCCTGATACTCAGCGCCGCCATAATCGACGATGTTATAGGCATTATTGTAATGACCTTTGTTATCGGCTTTAAAAATCCGGAGTCCAATCCGGCGGACGTTATTATACATACGGGGTTGTTCTTCGCCTTTTGTATCGCTTTCGGTCTGGCGTTCTATTACCTTTTCAAGTTCCTCGATATGCGCTACGAGCATACGCGGCGCATACCTATTCTGGGGCTTGCGCTGTGCTTCGGATTTTCCTATATTGCGGAGCATTTCTTCGGCATCGCCGACATAACGGGAGCTTACGTCGCGGGGATTATCCTTTGCAACATTCGCGACAGCGAATACATTGCCGAAAAAATGGATATAAGCAGCTATATGCTCTTCGGCCCCGTGTTTTTTGCCAGCATCGGTCTGAAAACCAATCTGGGGCAGATAAACAAGGGAGTGCTGCTTTTTGCCGCAGGCTTTGTCGCGGTTGCGCTGATAACAAAGATAATCGGCTGCGGAGCGGTCGCGCGGCTTTTCGGTTACAGCGGCGGCGATTCGCTTAAGGTCGGCGTGGGAATGATGACCAGAGGAGAGGTTGCCCTTATCGTAGCTCAGAAGGGGCTTTCCGTAGGGCTTTTGGACTCCGAGTACTTTACGGCGGTTATACTGCTGATAGTGATTTCCTCCGTCGCGACTCCCATAATACTGAAGCTTCTCTATAAGAGGGACGACAAAA
>CAZKBV010000103.1:0-3334 GCA_964551215.1 uncultured Oscillospiraceae bacterium
TGAAGTGTCCCCCGCCGCCTTAGAGGCGGGGGACATCTGCGCTTAGGTTATATTTCTCTTTACCTTCCGCAGGCGGCAACGCAGACCTCCGCCGCGGCTTTAAACGCCTCGTCGGTTGTTTCCTCGGGGGTGTAAAGCGTATAGGATATATCGCCTATTTTCCACATGGCAAGGCTCCCGCCGTCCTGTATTCTTTTTACGGTTACGCTTACGCCGGAAATATCAACGGTTTCTTCGCTTGTAAAGGCGGAATATATGCCGGAAATGTCCTCGTCTGCAGCCGCACCTCTGAAAACATAGGCGTTAGAATTGAGGATGAAGCTTATCTGAGCCAGATTGTCGGAAATTATGCTGTAAACCGGATTTTCTCCCCCTTGGGGAAGCGCCGCCGCGACGCCCACGGAGGCAAATTCGTCGGCGGAGGAAACCTCTTTTACAGGGTTGGGAAGCTGTGTATCTACAGGCTGAGAGCTTTCCTCGGGCCGAGAGCTTTCCCCGTCATCCTCCGCTAAGTCGGCCTGAGGGGAGATTTCAAAGGTTTTGGCCGCCGCCGCGGCGGTTTTGAATATGTCCGACTTAGAAATTTCGTCCGGAGTATAGAGATTAAAGCTGTAGCCGTCTATGCTCCAGCAGGCAAGAACTCCGCCCTTTTCAAGGCTTGCGGCGGTAATGGAGGTGTCGGTTCCGTTCACCGTAACGGCGTAGCTGAGCCGTCCGCCTACGACGCTGCCGTAATCGACAACAAAATCATCCCCGGGTTTCACCGCCGTAAATACATACCGGGCGCCGCCGTAGGTAAAGCTGACCCTTGCCGCGGAGTCTACGGTTTCCTTCAAAATATTTTCACTGCCCTCGGGAACGCCGATTGTAAAGCCGAGGCCTTCGTGGCCTTCAACAGTTCGGTTGGCGGGATTTTCCGGCAAGTCCTTTTCAATAATAACGGTTCCGGTTTCGCTGTCCCAGTCAACCTTTGCTCCGAAAAATTCCATCACGGCGCGAATCGGCACATATGTTCTGTCATTTATGATTATTGCCGGAGCTTCCAGAGTGATATTTACTTCACTGCCGTCCTTTATCCCGACAATTTCAGCACTGTCGATTGTTATTTTTAACACATTTCCCTCATCGGAAATTGAAACTACTCTTGATTCCTCGTCCCAGTCCACCCGCATATCCATAGTTTCCGCCACGCACCGTACAGGCACAAGGGTGCGGCTTTCGCGGATGACGCAGAAAGCGTCGGTAAATTCAACGGCCTCGCCGTTGTATGTTACCTTCACATCACTGCCATCCTCCTCGGCAGAGGAGGGGACTGTGCCGCCTTCGTCGTTTTGAGCTTCGGCGGTCGAGACATTGACGGCGCTTTCGTTGGCAGTGACGCCGAAGCCGAAGAAAGCCATAAGCTTGCCTAAGGTGTCAACGGAAACAGCCATTCTGTTGCCTTTAAGCTCTATTGCGCAGTCAAGCTCCGCCGAGGCTTCCGTTCCGTTCTCGGCGGTGATAAGCTTATCGGAGCCGTCCTTCAGTATGGCGTAATTTTCCGGAGCGGATTCCAGATATACCTTTGTATATCTGTCCGCCGAAAACCATTCGTACTTAAGACCGGCGGCTTCGGCGACGGCTCTCAGGGGAATCATGCGCAGGCCGTCGTTTTCATAGGGAAGCACATCCCTAAACACAGGCTCTTTGCCGTCTACGGTGACGGTATATGTTTCGGGCAGGGTTATTTTTATGGTATAGCCCTCAATATCGGCGTCCATGCCGAAATACTCCGCTATGCTTTCGGTAAGCTTCGCGGAAGCGTAAAGCCGATTTCCGCTAAGAAATGGTTTTACGTCGGCGGAGAGGCTTTCACTGCCGAACACAACGGTTTTTTCTCCGGCCGTAAGCTGCGCGCGGCGCGTCTCGTCTGAGATAACGGCAATTCTTTCGGAGGAATACCAGTTAAAGCTCAGCCCCATTGCCTCGCAAATAAAGCGAAGGGGGAACATGGCCGTGCCGTCGATAACAGCGGGAGCGCAGCCCTCAAAGGAAACCTTGTTCCCGTTCACAAAGGCCGCCGCAGAATCCGCGGAGGTTATTACCAGCGTTTTATCCACATCGTCGGCAAGAACATTAAAGCCGTTTTGAAGGGCTATTTCCCGCACCGCGTTTTCGGATATCAGCATACGGTTGTTTTTAAGAACGGCCTTGCCGTCCATTTTAAAGGATTTTTCCTCTCCGCCGGAGGTGTACGTCATTATGGCGGAGTCCACAGTGATAACGGCCTTAAAATCCTCTCCCGTTATTTCCGCCTGCTGCTTTCCGGGGTACCATGCGAATTTAAGCCCCATAGCTTCGGATACAAAACGAGCCGGTATCATAACCGCGCTTCCGATTATTTCGGATTCCACATCCTCAAATTCAACCTTTTCTCCGTTAATCCGCACATCCTTTACATTCGCTCCAAAAGCCGGAGCGGCGACGGAAATTGCCAAGACTGCCGCCGTTAAAAATGCTGCGATTTTTTTCATTTGCCATACCTCCAAAACCTTGATATATACATTTTATCACCTTTTCCCGAGTTTGTCAACCTCATTCAAAGGGTCTTATTCTGTATTCGACTCCGAGGGAACGGCATATTTCGGCGCAGCGTTCCTCCTCCCGAGGAGTGATGGTAGTTGAAACTGTGGTCATTACCACCTTCGGAACGTATTTTTTTACATCGGCGGCAAATTTAAGCATGGCGTCAAAGGCGTCTATTCCGAATTTGTTCCTTGTCAGCTTAAAATATTTCTCCTTGTCGGGGGTGTTAAGGCTTATTGAGACAACGTCCGCCTTGCCTTCGTATTCATGGGCGGTGCTTCGGCGGTTGATAAGGTCGCCCAGCCCGTTTGTGTTTACGCGGATGGGAATGTTATAGCCGGTCTTTACAAATTCGGCCACGGAAAGAAGAACGTCCAGCCTTTCGGTAGGTTCTCCGAAGCCGCAGAACACAAGCTCATTGTATTTTGCCATGTCGAATTTCTTAAATTCTTCCGTGATTTCCTCAAAGGATGGCTCATGCTCAAGCCACAGGCTTCCGCTGCCGTCCATTTCGTCCTTTGTCCGGCGCAGACAGAAGGTGCAGCGGCACGGACATCGGTTGGTAAGATTTACATACAGATTATTTTTGTAAGGGTATAGTATGGTTTCCATAAAAAGTCTCCTTTATACAAATTAAATTTGTCGCAAGCTGCTTTACACACCGCCGTAGAATACATAAAAATCAGAGCAAGCGATATAGAGCTTGCTCTGACATGGTGGAGGAGGGTGGATTCGGACCACCGAAGTCAGTGACAACAGATTTACAGTC
>CAZKBV010000104.1:0-3293 GCA_964551215.1 uncultured Oscillospiraceae bacterium
AAAAATTCCCAAAACAAAGGAGACTCAATATAAAATGAAATTAGGCATCGTAGGTTTGCCCAACGTAGGCAAAAGCACACTGTTTAACGCTATCACCCAAGCCGGAGCGGAAAGCGCCAACTATCCCTTCTGCACCATTGAACCCAACGTCGGCGTGGTAGCCGTACCCGACGAAAGGCTTAACCGTCTGGCGGAAATGTACAATCCCGTAAAGGTGACTCCCGCCATAGTCGAATTTGTGGATATAGCGGGTCTTGTAAAGGGCGCCAGCAAAGGCGAAGGATTGGGCAACAAATTCCTTTCCCACATAAGGGAGGTTGACGCCATAATTCACGTTGTGCGCTGCTTTGACGACAGCAATATCGTCCACGTGGACGGAAGCGTAGACCCCAAAAGAGACATTGAAACCGTGGATTTGGAGCTTATCTTGGCCGATTTGGAAAGCGTAGACAAGAGAATAGACCGCACGGCAAAGGCCATGAAGTCCGGCGACAAAAAGTACGCCGCCGAGCTGGAGCTGTGGAAAAGGTTCAAGGCCGCCCTCGAAAGCGGCAAGCCTGCCGGAAGCGTCCCCATAAACGACGACGAAGCGGAAATTGTCAAGGAGCTTTCCCTTCTTACGATGAAGCCCGTGCTTTACGCCGCGAATGTGGCCGAGGACGACTTCCAAAACGGAATCGAAAACAACCCCTACGTCAAGGCGGTTGAGGAAATAGCGTCCGAGCGGGGAGCGGAGGTGCTTCCGATTTCCGCGAGAATAGAGGAGGAAATCAGCGCCCTCGACAGCGAGGAAAAGCGGCTTTTCTTGGAGGAAATGGGCTTAAGCGAGTCGGGATTAGACCGCTTGATAAAAAAGAGCTATAAGCTTCTGGGGCTTATAAGCTACCTTACGGCGGGGACTCCCGAGGTGAGAGCGTGGACCATTACCGAAGGAACAAAGGCGCCTCAGGCCGCCGGAAAAATACACACGGACTTTGAAAGGGGCTTTATCCGCGCCGAGGTGGTGGCCTACGACGACCTTATGGCCTGCGGCTCCATGACAGCCGCCAAGGAAAAGGGCCTTGTGCGCAGCGAAGGCAAGGAATACGTTATGAAGGACGGGGATATAGTGCTGTTCCGCTTCAACGTGTGAGGGGAAATTGTAACCGGAAATATCATCGGCGCATATTCTGTATCAGGCGGCAGTCGGCCTTAAGCCCCCTGCCCGTAAAAATAAGGATGTTTTGAATATGGAAGCCACCACATTATCTTCAGCCCCTTTGGGGCGGAAATTCGTTGTAAAACGCCTCGACATAACCGGCCCCATGAGACGGCGGCTTATGGATTTGGGGCTTATTGACGGAACAAGGGTTACGCCCCTATACGAGAGCATATTTAAAAATCCCCGAGCCTATTATATTCGGGGAGCGGTAATCGCCCTCAGGAAAAACGATACCGACCTTATAACCGTTGAGGAAGAACAAAAAACTGTAAACGTACAATAAAAGCACCGTAAAAAAGCGCGGCGGACACCTTATGTGTTCGCCGCGCCGCGCTTACCGTGCTTTTTTTCGATTACGGGGCGGAAAGGGCTACCTGCCTTTGATTTCAACATCCTTATTGAAGTCGATTTCGTCCTCCTCGGGGACGTAATCCGTGTCGAGAATTTTATCCTCGGGAAGATCATAGACTTCGCTGTAGGCGCGATCAGTCATTTGCTTTAACATTTTTTCAAGACCTTCGGGCGTTTTTTTCGTCATATAAGCTCCTCCCTTCAAAAGACAGGCATATTCCCGCCTCTCTACTTATATTATACAGTTTTTTCACGGAAATGTCAATAATTAAAAATCTTCGTTAGGGAAAGTAATTTTGTATTGACATTGGGAAAAAGCCGTGGTATAGTTTCGTTGTAACCTATCGCAAGCTCCGTTTCAAGCAAGCTTGGCGGAGCGTTGCTCCGATTTAAAGGAACGAGAAAGGATGAATAAAAATGGCTGTGTTTAAAAACGGCAAAGCTTTGTATGATACCGACGGCAACGTTGTCCACTGTCATGGGGCGGGGTTTATTTTCCACGACGGATATTACTATATGTTCGGCGAGGACAGACGGGGCGACAGCCTTGTTTCCTGCTACAGAAGCAAGGACCTTGCAACTTGGGAATTCAGAAATATAGTGCTTTCTCTTAACAGCCCCTCGGCCTTACACTACGTAAAGACGGATTTGCGCCTTTCCGCCAAAAACGCCATGCCTTTCGCCCCTCCCTCCGACGCTCCTCACAGGGCGAATATAGAACGGCCCAAGGTGCTTTACTGCGAAAACACTGGAAAATTCGTAATGTGGATGCACTATGAAAACGGACGGGACTACAACGCCGCCCGCTGCGCCGTGGCCGTATGCGATACTGTGGACGGAGACTATACTTATTTGGGCAGCTTTAATCCGGCGGGGAATGATTCCCGGGACTGCACGCTTTTTAAGGACGAGGATTCCACGGCGTACTTTATTTCCACCTCAAGGGACAACGCCGATATCGCGATTTACCGTCTCAGCGAGGACTACCTCAGCGTGGACGAACAGGTTAAGACTCTTTGGCCCGGACAGTTTCGGGAGGCTCCCGTTATTATAAAGCGGGGAAAATACTATTTTATGCTTACCAGCCGCTGCACAAGCTGGAATCCCAATCAAGGGGGCTACGCCTACGCTCGGTCTATTACGGGAAAATGGAGCATGATAAAGCCCTTGGGCAACGAAACCACCTTTAATACTCAGCCCACGGCGGCTCTCACCGTTGGCAGCGACGCGCTTTACATAGGCGACCGCTGGGATCCGGCGGATTACATGAATTCAAAAATAATCTATCTGCCCCTTACCTTCCCCGAAGAAAACGTCTGCGTTCTGAGCCGCGCCGACGAAGTGGAGATAACCGAGGGGGGTCTTTCCCACAAAAGCGAAGAAATAAAGGATTTCCGCATTATGCTCTGGAACTGTAGCGACTATATTTCCAGCGACGGCAGCAACATTTATTCCGCCCGCCTGAGCTACGCCGACGATAACCTTCTTTGGAACATGGAGGAAAGGGACGATTGTCTGCTTATACGCCACAAGGCCAGCGGAAAGTACCTCAGCGGCGACGGCATCGCGGAGGCCTACGACGAAAATCAGCCCCGCCTTTTATGGAAAATTCAGGACGGCCCTCAGGGCAAGCTTCTGGTAAACGTTTACAGCGGCAAGTCTCTTTCCGTGTTCGGAAGAAGGGTTATTCTTTCGGACAGGGACGACCGCCGCTTCGGCGGATATCATTTCGTGCCGAATT
>CAZKBV010000105.1:0-3282 GCA_964551215.1 uncultured Oscillospiraceae bacterium
TGAAATGGAACCCGCCGCCTTAGAGGCGGGGGACATCTGCGCTTAGGTTATATTATATCCCCCCCCCACTTTTTGTCAAGTGTTTTAATCAGATTTACGCGCGTCTCAATAAAATTTCTTTTAAAAATGTTATTGACCTTTTCTTCATTATATTGTATAATAAACGTAAGGAAGCCGTGGTTTCCCCTGCGGCTTCCTCTTATTATCAATAATATTTGGAGGAACGCAAAATGAAAAGGATTACCGCTCTGTTTCTGGTGCTGTGCCTGACGCTGTGCACAGCCGCCTACGCCGATGAGGCCGAACCCATGTTTACCGCCGTGGGGGTCCACCTTTCCTGCCCGGAAAACATTTCCGCCGTAAAAGCGCAGAACCTCTGCTTTGATTTGTACGACGGAGAAACAGGCGTAATGCTGGATTCAAAATCCGTTCCCGTTTTCTCAAGCGGATATATAGATATTCAATTTTCCGTTCCGTATTACAAAATAGGAAAAACCTTCTTTCTGCATATGTCCTCCGGCGAGGCCGAGCTTACACACAACGGTCAGACCGGCGCATATTTCACCCTTCAAACCTATTCCACCCCCAATTCGCAGGGGGACGGACTTCTCTACTGCACAGACTTTTACATGACATACGTCCCCGCTAAGGAACGCGTCGTCAACCTATCTCTTGACGGCAAGCCCCGCACGGACTTAGCTCTCTATACCTATCCGGAGGGTATTCTCATTTCGGCCGAAGCCTTGGACGCTTTGGGGATTTCCTCGTCAATGTCATCCGACGGCGGCATTATGCTCACCCGCGGGGATTTATCCCTTCTTCTCTATCCCGACCAGCTCTGCGCCTATAAAAACGGCGAGGCCTTTAATCTGGCTTTGGCCCCTCAAATTATAAACGGACTTCCCTTTGTCCCCGTAGGCAACACCGTGGATATATTCGGCTGCAACACATACTACAGCGACGACGGCTGTATTCTTAACCTTTCCATAGGCTACAGCACCAAAGGTCAAACATGGGACGAACAAAGGATGAACAGCTCCGGCGTAAAAAGCGACACGAATTATCTAATCTGGGTTTCCAAGTCCGAATACACAATAAGAGTCTATACGGGAAGCAAAGGAAGCTGGCGCCGTATAAACAGCTTCCCCTGCGCCATCGGCGCTCCCGGAACGCCTACCTGCGAAGGAGTTTATAAGTATTACCAGCGTCAGAACAGCTGGAACTACTCCTCATACTACGTAGGGCCCGTAATGCGCTTTAACGGCGGATACGCCATACACTCCACCCTTCTCAGATACGACGGCGTCCCCTACGACAACCGTGTGGGCGTAAAAATATCCCACGGCTGCGTACGTGTCCGTCCGGAGGGCATAAACTGGCTTGACGCAAATATTCCCCTTTATACCACGGTTTATGTCACCGCGTAATCCAAGCAAACGCAAAAGCCGAAGCAAAGCGGCGTAACCCTCCGCTTTGCTTCGGTCTTTTTTATGAAAGCTCCGATTAATTCCAAGCGCGAATTATTCGGGCCTCCCAATCACTTTATCAAATACCACAAAAACGCGGCGCACTCCCGTATATAGCACACAGGGACGTTGTACCACATTATTTTTGCCCCCATGTGGGTGACCTTCATGCCGAGACGCTTTGCCGTCCATACGGCCCGCATGGTATGAAAGCCGCTGGTGACAATCGCCGCGCTGAAATCCTCCCCCAAAACGGGTGCGAGCATTTCACGGGAATTTATCAGGTTTTCGTCGGTGCCGAAGGAATTTTCTTCCTTTATTATCCGCTTCGGATTCACGCCGTTTTCTTCCAGATACGCCGCCATCGCTTCGGCCTCGGAAATATCCTCCCCTGCGCCCTGTCCGCCGGAAACGACTATGACCGCCTCGGGATTTTCGGCGTAATATTCCAAAGCCTTGTCCAGCCTGAATTTCAGCGGACGGCTTATTTTTGTGCCGTGGATTCCGGCTCCGAGAACTATCACCGCGTCCTCGCCGCCGGAAACGTTGTCGATTTTCCCGTATACGAACAGTCCGGCGGAAAATATAACCGCCGCTCCGACGCCTATACAGCACAGCCCCCGGAAAGCCTTAAACAGCCTCCCCCTTTCGGCGGAGAATATTTTTCCGGAAAGCGCCGCGCCCAAAACAAGAACCGCGCCGAAGGCAAAGGCCAGCACCGCGCCCATATTAAAGCTTGCGGCGACAAGCTGAATCACCGCGGAAAGCACACAGTACAGTCCCGCCAAAACGCAAACGATTCTAAGCGCGCTCCTCAGCTTATTCATTTAACAGCCTCAAATATGCCTTCAAGAGCGCCGCAATCGCACTCCTCCGCCCTGCCTTGGTCAAACAGTTCCGCAAACCGAGGGTCTATGGGCAGACGCGCGAAGGCGTCTATGCCGAAATGAGCCGCGGTCTCCCGCGCATGGCTCTTGCCGAACACGCTGTGTTCCTTTCCGCAGTCGGGACATTTAAAATATGAATAATTTTCCACAAGGCCCAAAACGGGTACGCTCATAATTTCCGCCATGTTGACGGCCTTTTCAACTATCATGGAAACAAGCTCCTGAGGAGATGTCACCACAACCGTTCCGTCCACCGGAATGGACTGGAACACCGTCAAAGGCACGTCGCCGGTTCCCGGAGGCATATCCACAAACATATAGTCTACGTCCCCCCAGATAACGTCCGTCCAGAACTGTTTTACCGCGCCCGCGATTACCGGCCCCCGCCATATAACGGGCTTTGTTTCATCCTCAATGAGAAGATTGAGAGACATAAGGCTTATGCCTCCGCCGGTTTTTACCGGATAAATCCCGAAATCCGAGCCTTCGGCCTTTTTGGAAACGCCGAAGGCCTTGGGAATGGACGGGCCGGTTATATCGGCGTCCAGCACGGCTGTCTTAAAGCCCTTCCTTGCTGCGAGAACCGCCAGCATAGCCGTAACCGAAGATTTGCCCACGCCGCCCTTTCCGCTTACAACGGCAATCACCTTTTTGATATTTGAAAGCTCGTGGGGCTTTTCCAGCATACTTTTGGGATCGCGCTCATCGCAGCTTTCGCCGCATGAGGAGCAATCATGTGAACATTCGCTCATCTGTAATTCATCCCTTCATATAATCCGTAATTTTTACGTACCGCTTAACACCGCTATTGTACTACTTTTTTACTCCTTTGTCAACCCCTATGAATATTGTCGCGGCCGACGCGCGGTCAAATTAATAATTTTATTTTATTAAAAGCTCCGGCGACAGACGCGCCGGAGCTTATGTTT
>CAZKBV010000106.1:0-3011 GCA_964551215.1 uncultured Oscillospiraceae bacterium
AATTTAAGAAAGGAAAAATGTCGATTATGTCAAAGGTTATAGCCATTGCCAACCAAAAGGGCGGCGTGGGAAAAACGACTACTTCGGTCAATTTGGCGGCAAGTCTTGCGTCTATGGGAAAAAAGGTGCTGGTCGTGGACGTTGATCCTCAGGGAAACACCACCGGCGGCCTTGGAATAGACAAACGCCACTGCGAAAAAACCGTTTACGACTGTCTCATAGACGGCGAGCCTATGGAAAACGTAATCCTTCCCACAAATTACGATAATCTTTACGTATGCCCGTCCAATATCAGCCTCAGCGGGGCGGAAATAGACTTAATAAGCGTTATGGGCCGCGAAAATCAGCTTAAAAACGCCATTAAGCCAATAAGGGACAGCTATGATTTTATTTTTATAGACACTCCCCCCTCTCTGGGACTTATAACGATAAACACCTTAACCGCGGCGGACAGCGTGCTGATTCCGATACAGTGCGAATTTTACGCGCTGGAAGGCGTCAGTCAGCTTACAAACACCATCAGAAAGGTGAAGGAGGCGCTAAATCCCGCCATAACCATTGAGGGTATTTTGCTCACCATGTACGACAGCCGCACCAATTTGTCAATACAGGTGGTGGACGAGGTTAAAAAATTCTTCCCCAACAAGGTTTATAAAACAATAATCCCCCGCAACGTCCGTCTCAGCGAAGCTCCCGGCTTCGGACAGCCGATAATGTATTACGACAGCGGCTCAAAGGGAGCGGAAGGATATTTAAGCCTTGCTAAGGAAATGCTTGGAGGTGAGGTATAATGAGTCGTCAGCTTGGAAGAGGCTATGATTCTCTTTTTGAAAAGACCGATATTCAGCCCTCGGATTTGGATTCGGACACCGAGAACGCCGTAAAAATTAAGCTGTCTCTTGTGGAACCCCGTCCCGACCAGCCCAGAAAGGCGTTTAATCAGGAACAGCTTCGGGAGCTTGCGGATTCAATTGCCGAACACGGAGTTATTCAGCCCATCATAGTTACGAAGGGCGAGAACGGGTACTACCGAATAATCGCCGGAGAACGCCGCTGGAGAGCCGGCAAGCTTGCCGGTCTCAGCGAGATTCCGGCTATAGTAAGAAGCTACAGCGATGTTCAGGCGGCGGAAATCGCCCTTATCGAAAATCTCCAAAGGGAGGATTTGAATCCTATGGAGGAGGCTATGGGGTACAAAAGCCTTATGGACAAGTTCGGTCTTACTCAGGAGAAAATCAGCGAAAGAGTGGGAAAAAGCCGCAGCAATGTGGCAAATATGCTCCGTCTGTTGAATCTGGACGCGGAAATACAGGTTATGGTGCAAAGCGGGAAGCTTTCCGCCGGTCACGGCAGGGCGCTGTTGGCAATCCCCGACAAGGAAACCCGCATTGCCGCGGCCAAACGCGTTGTCGAGGAAGGGCTTACCGTCCGTCAGGCGGAGGAATTAGGCAAAACATCCGCCAAGCCTCGGAAAAAGAAAGCGCAATCCTCCTCGGCTTCGGAATATCCCGACATAGAGAAGGATTTGGCGGAAAAATTCGGAACAAAGGTAAAGATTAAAGGCAAGGAAAAGGGAAAAATAGAGATTGAATATTATAATATGGAAGACCTGATTCGTATTATAGATTTGTTCGACATTTGATATACTAAAGGGTTAAAAATAATTTATATTGGAGGCATATATAATGTTAGACATGAAGGTTATAAGGGGCGAAACCGAAAGGGTGAAGGCAGCTCTTGCCCGCCGCAAGGAGGATGTTGATATCGACGGCGTTATTGCTTTGGACGACCGGAGAAGGGCCATTCTTTACGAGGTTGAAAGCCTTAAGGCAAAGCAGAACGAAACGTCCAAAAGGATTCCCGCGATGAAAAAGGCCGGAGAGGACACAGCGCCCGTGTTTGCGGAAATGAAGGAGCTTTCCGACAAAATAAAGCGGCTTGACGAAAGCGTTAAGGATGTGGAAGGGAAAATTTATGAGGCGATGCTTCGTATTCCCAATATTCCCAACGATGATGTACCCGACGGGGACACCGACGAGGACAATGTTGAGATCCGCCGCTGGGGCGAACCCACGAAATTTTCCTTTGAGCCTAAGGCTCACTGGGATCTCGGAAGCGATTTGGGAATTCTCGACCCGGATACCGCCGCGAAGATTACCGGCGCGCGCTTCCATGTTTACAAGGATCTTGGGGCAAAGCTGGAAAGAGCTATCGTGAACTACTACCTTGACACCCACACGGAAAAGCACGGCTACACCGAAATATTCCCTCCCTTTATGGTACACCGTAATTCAATGGTGGGTACAGGCCAGCTTCCCAAGTTCGAGGAGGACGCCTATAAGGTTGCCGGAACGGATTACTTCCTTGTTCCCACGGCGGAGGTGCCGGTTACAAATATGTACAGGGATCAGATTCTCGACGGGGACAAGCTTCCCATAAAGCACGTGGCGTATACGGCGTGCTTCCGTCAGGAGGCCGGCAGCGCCGGACGCGACAGTCGGGGACTTATCCGCCAGCACCAGTTTAACAAGGTTGAGCTTGTTAAGTTTACAAAGCCCGAGGACAGCTACGAGGAGCTTGAAAAGCTTACCCGTGACGCCGAGGCGGTGCTTCAGGGACTTCGGCTTCCTTACAGAGTTGTAAAGATATGCGTAGGCGATTTGGGCTTTACGGCGGCAAAGAAGTATGATATTGAGGTTTGGATGCCTTCTTACAACCGCTATGTGGAAATTTCCTCCTGCTCCAATTTTGAGGATTTCCAAGCGCGCAGAGCCAACATAAAGTACAAAGACGCCGCCGCAAGCAAGGCGCAGTATGTTCACACCCTTAACGGAAGCGGTGTTGCCGTAGGGCGTACGGTTGCCGCGATTATGGAAAACTGCCAAAACGAGGACGGAAGCATTACAATTCCCGAAGTGCTTCGGCCTTATATGGGCGGCAGAGAGGTTATTAAATAAGCCTATATTTTAATTTGATATTAAACGGCGGCGTAAAGTGAATTTTATATCACT
>CAZKBV010000107.1:0-2786 GCA_964551215.1 uncultured Oscillospiraceae bacterium
TGCTTTCTCTTGCCTTTTCTTCCGCCGTTTTCGGAGCCGATGTGAGCATAATGCTAAACGGCCGGATTCTGGAGCCTAAGGATGTGAACGGCAGCCCCGCCCCGCCTTTTATCTCGGACGGCACAACGTACCTTCCCGTCCGCGCCCTTGCGGAAGCAATGTCCGTGGCTGTGGAGTGGGACAATGAAACCCGAACCGTTTTTCTCGGGGAAAAGGGAGACGCCGCCCCGAAGCTTGGAGAGCAGGTCAACATTTATGTCAACGGAGTTAAGCTCAATCCTACGGACGCAAACGGGAACGCCGTTCCTCCGATAATAAAGGACGGTTCAACCTATCTTCCCGTCCGCGCCGTGGCTCAGTCCTTTGCCAAAAAGGTTGACTGGGACGGGGAAACCTCCACCGTTCTTATTAACGACAGCTCTCTTATTGACGAAAGCAAAACGTACAAAATTCTTCTCCACTCCACCCAAAGCGTAATCGCTCCCTCCGGCGACGCCGGCGGGAACGCCCTTTTAACGGAGGTTTTCGACGGAGACGCCCGCCAAATCTGGAAATTCGTTCCCGTTGACGGCGGTTTTTACAAAATTGAGAATCTTCAAACCGGCTTTGCCGTTGACGTAAACGGCGCAAGCAAGTCTCCCGGCGCGAGACTGCTGCAATATTCTTCGGGAACGGGCGAAAACCAGAAATTTATGCTTGTCCGTCAGGACAACGGAGCTTATAAAATATACTCAAAAAACTCCATGCTCCCAATTGAAGCCTCCGCCGGAGAAATAAAGCAGAATGACGAACGCGACAGCGGCGTACAGCTTTGGGATATCGTTGAAGCTGATCCGTCCCCTCGGCAGGACAAGCCGACCGCCTATAAAACCATCTCTTTCCAAGGGCTTGCTCTAACCTACAGCACAGACAGCAACGAGCTTTCCGCTCTTGCCGCCGACGGCGGCGACCTTCAGCAGTGGCTTCTCGTTCCCACCGCCGAGGGGAATTACGCGGTAAACACCAAAAACGGCGGAAGGAGCATGGACGTTGCGAATAACTCCGTAAAGTCCGGCGACCCAATAATTACATACGCCTCCGGCTCCGGCGAAAATCAGCGTTGGATATTTGAAAAGCAGGAAAACGGCGGCTATAAGATAAAAAGCGTTTCCTCCGAGCTGTACCTTACGGTAACCGACGACGGAAAAACGGTTCAAACCGAAAACGGAAGCGTTTTCACCCTTGCCGACGCTCGGTAAAGCTGTAAAAACAAAATAAAAAACAGCGGAGGGCGTCCGCGTAAGCCAATCTTACGCGGACGCCCTCCGAATTGTTATCCCCTCAAAATCCCCCTTACAGATTTTTCAGCTTCTTATCATATATCCGCTTAAGGAAGAACGACGAAAGTATAAGGGACATTACCTCCGCTATGGGGAAGCTCCACCACACCGCGTTCACATTTCCGCTGAGGGACAAAAGGAACGCCGCCGGAATAAGCACCACTATCTGGCGCGCGGCTGAAATTATGAGGCTGTAAAGGCCGTTGCCCAAAGCTTGGAAAGCGCTGCTGCAAACTATGTTGAAGCCCGCCACAAGGAAGTGCAGGCTTATTATTTTAAGAGCCGGCACGCCTACCGCATACATAGCCTCGGGATTATCCGGCACCTTGAATATTCCTAACAGCGGTCTTGCCGCAAACTGGAATACCAAAAATCCCAAAAACATTATGCACACCGCGAAGGCAACTCCCAGCTTTATGGTGCCGGTGACACGGCTGCGCTTTTTTGCCCCGTAATTGTAGGCCACAATGGGAACCATGCCGTTGTTCAGTCCAAATATGGGCATGAAGATGAAGCTTTGCAGCTTAAAATACACTCCAAACACCGCCACCGCCGTAGTACCCACGGTAGCCTCATTGACCGCGGCCGCGCCCGGCAATTCCGAAATACTTTCGGGGAAGCTCCTTATAAATATTTTGTTGAGCGAAAAATTCATCAGCGAGCCTATGGCAACCATAAGCACAGAGGGAAAGCCCACGGCGTAAATACGCTTTATGACTTTGCCGTTGGGGCGGAAGCCCTTAAAGGAAACTTTGATTTCCTTGTTTACGCGCCGGTTTATAATAACCGCCGCGATGCCCGCCGCTATCTGACCTATAACCGTAGCCGCCGCCGCGCCCGCTATGCCCATTTTGGGAAAGCCCAGCAGCCCGAAAATGAGTATCGGGTCAAGTATGATATTTATAACCGCGCCCAGCATTTGGGTAAACATGGTATATACGGTTTTACCCGTGGATTGAAGCAGTCTCTCAAAGGTTATTTCGACAAACACGCCGAAGCTGCACGTAAGGCATATCGTAAGATATTTTGTGCCTAACTCAACTATATTCCGGCTGTCAACCTGTGCGGCGAAAAATATCCTCGACCCGAAAATTCCCAGCACAAGGAACAGCACATAGCTGCAAACCGCCAAAAACACACCGTTTACGGCGGCAAGGCGCACATTTTTTTCGTTCTTTTCCCCAAGGCTCTTGCTGAGCATTGCGTTTATGCCCACTCCTGTTCCCGTTGCAACGGCAATCATAAGGTTCTGCATGGGGAACGCCAGCGATATAGCCGTAAGGGCGTCTTGGCTTATGCGGGACACAAAGGCGCTGTCAACTATGTTGTACAGCGCCTGCACAAGCATGGACAGTATCATCGGCGCCGCCATTGTTACAAGCAGTTTTTTTATGGGCATAACGCCCATTTTGTTTTCTTTTGGCTCCATTGCCAAGCTCCTTTCCTTTGTTTTTCCTTTGTTTTTTG
>CAZKBV010000108.1:0-2605 GCA_964551215.1 uncultured Oscillospiraceae bacterium
CGTCTGTTCCATTTGCTCCATTTGATTCGTCCGATTCGTTTGCCTCGTCCGGCGGAGCGGCGGTGTTTATTTCCGCCTGCGCGCCGTAAACTATCTCGTTTGTATAGCTGAGAACCTCTCTCTTGCTGGAAGCCTGACCCACGCTGATAACATCGCCCTGCTCGGGACTCTCATTGGCCAGTACCAGACAGGAGGAGCTTAATCGGCGGGTTTTGTTCTTCTTTTCGCCGTTAATGAATATTTTGCTCTTTTCGGTAAAGCCGCTACCGTGTACATAAAGGTTATCGCCCATTACGGTGGCATACTCCAAGGTTATGGGAACAGTACCCATTTGCATATCTGTCTTTTGGTAAAAGTCAGGCGAGGGCCAGCTGTAGCGTTCTCCGTAAAGGGCGTCATACTGAAGCAGCTCAAGCTTTTCTTCGTAACGCTCGTCGCCGGAGAAGTACTGGTTCAACCGGTTTACCGTACCAAGATGTATCCCCAGCAAATCCGTAACGTACGCGCTTAAAAGGTTGGATTCCATCTTTATATAGGGCTGCTTTTGCAAACCTATATTGTCCCATATTACGTATTCCGTAGTGTAGGTGTCTCCGAGAGCCATCTCATCGTCGGTAAACTCAAGGCTGGGCAGGTGGTCGCCGTACATAACAAGCACGGTAGGTTCGCCCCTCTCTTCCAGCTTGGATATAAGGTCACCTATGAAAGCGTCCATTTCGTTGACCATATTTGCATAATATTCTATCATGGAGGTCCTTTCGTCGGTGAAGGTTCCTCTTTCCATAAATATGGGCAATTCCAAATCTTCGATAGGCTCTGAAGGATATTTCCCGTGTCCCTGCACGGAAACCGCCCATACAAATTTTTGGGCGTGTTCCGTGTCGGAATCTATGGCCTTTAATATTTCATCTGTAAGAATTTTATCCTTGCACCAGCCGTAGGCGGTTTTCTCAAAGTCGTTCATATACTCTATAGACTGGAACGACATAAAGCCCAAATTGGGATAAACCTTGTCGCGGTCATAAAAATTGCCGGTGTGATTGTGTATGGCGTGTGTGCCGTAGCCGAGACGCGCCAAATTATAGGCAAGGCTTTCCGCGCTTTTTTCCTGCATTATGGTTTTGTAAGGATATTCCCCGGCGCCGAAGGGTTCCAAGGTCATTCCCGTAAGCACCTCAAATTCCGAATTGGCGGTGCCTCCGCCGTAGGAGGGCATATGCAAAGCTCCGGCAGTGTAGTTTTCCTTGAGGTATGTAAATACGGGAACAGGATTTTGATTAAATTTTGCGCCCTTAATAAGGTTGGGGTCAACGAAGGATTCAAGCTGAATCATAATGATATTGGGCTTTACGGCGTCCTCTGCCGGAACGCTTTCCGGAGGAAGGGCTTCGGTTACCTCGTCAACCATTTCCCTGCCGTAGCCCGAGGGCTTGTTTATCCCCGTGTCAAGGACGCTGGAGCTGAAGCAGTAGGCAAAGCCGTAGTCATTATAGGCTCCCACCAAATCGCCGAAGCGGTTGCTTAAGGCGTGG
The DNA here is from genome assembly GCA_964551215.1 of uncultured Oscillospiraceae bacterium. Lineage (GTDB taxonomy): Bacteria > Bacillota > Clostridia > UMGS1883 > UMGS1883 > JAFLUQ01. Next base: position 1,533 of record CAZKBV010000108.1, read on the forward strand.
TAATTAAGACCGATATTTGTGGCGATAAGCACCGCCACAAGAAGCCCCACAATTGTCGCCACGTTACGGCCAAAGTTCAGCTTACCGCTTATTTTCGGCCCCAATATCCACAGCGCGGCTACGGCTATAACCGTCAATGCCGCCGCTATGTAAAGCATAATTCGCTGAGCCTTTGAAAGGTACACCAGAATAAGGCTCATTTTCACAACCTGAAAGTCAATGGCCCCAAGAGGAGTAACTCTGTAGCTGAGCACAGCGTTGTTTATTATGCCGCACAGCAGCCACGGCAGCGAAAACAGCACCATTCCGAAAATGCGCCTTCTGAACAAAAGGCACAGGGAAAGCGTAAACACAATAATAAGGGCGTTATACAGAAATACGGTGGGGCTGGATATCATATACTCAAAAGCCTGAAGCACGCTTCTGCGGCTTAGAGACTCAATAACAAAATTTTCTATTATACCTAAGATAAAGCATGAAATTATGGAATGATTTTCCAAAAAATTATGCAGTCCGGATAAAAATTTTCTCATTTTTATGCGCTGCCTTCGAGCAGCGTTTTTCGCCTCCCTTCGGCTTTTATCTCATATCCGTATTTATAATAAAGCACGCCTGAGCATAGGCAACAGCCGGTTCCTTGCTGCAGCTTACCGCCGCGGCGGCGCTTCCTCCGACAACTACCGCCGCGGCGGCAATAAGGGCGATTATCTTCCCGACGGCAGTTTTCTTGCGGGGAGCCTGCTCCTTCGATTCATGCAGCACGGCTCCGCAGCCGCTGCAGTTTTCGCGGTCATCGGGATTCATTTTTCCGCATTTCGGACAAAACAAAGCATACACCTCCACATCTTGTATATTTAACGAAACTATTATACAACAAAGTTTTGCTTTCGTCAATAAAAAACTTTTAAAATTAATAAAATGTATAAAATTATTGTACCTTTTTCCGCCGTTTATTTTCCTTTTTACCGCCTTTTTTTATTTTTCCCTTTACTTTTTTTCGGATTTGTTGTAAAATAAATAATATAACCTAAGCGCAGATGTCCCCCGCCTCTAAGGCGGCGGGGGACACTTCA
>CAZKBV010000109.1:0-2466 GCA_964551215.1 uncultured Oscillospiraceae bacterium
ACCGCGCTAAGCCCCGGATACGCGCTGTAGTTGAATTTCGCGAAAAATGTGCTGTCGTCCATGCTTGCCGCCTCCGTAGTAATTGTGAGTGCGCCAAAAACCGACATAATCATGGTCAGCGCAACAAAAAGCGACAATAATCTTTTTCTTTTCATTTTCATTTTTACCTCCGTTTCATTTATTAAACCGTGTATTTATACACGCTTTTAACATATTCGTAGCTTTTTAAATCCCCTATGTCGTACCTTTTCCCCGGCATTTCGTAGGCGTATACGTCCGTCTTTTCGCACAGATAACACACAAGACTGCCCGGCGCGTCCGTGCCGCACCCCTCGGAAATTCCCTTCGCTATCAAAGGCGTGTCCTTTTTCAAGTAAATATAGAACGGCCCTACGCACCAATTGCTCTTAGGCTCCGGCGGCTTTTCCTCCATAGAAAGGATTTTCATGCTTTCGTCGGGAATCATAACTCCGCACCGGCGAAGCTCCGCAAGGCTTTCCTCGTAAGAACACATAACCGCCGAAGTATTTTTCTCCTTCGCGAAATCCACAAAGCCCTTGAAGGAAAAATCAATAAGATTGTCCCCCGCGATTACAAGCAAATCCTCGTTTTTAAGGTTACAAGCTTCAATCGCGAACTGTATATCCTTAACCGCCCCCAAGCGCGTATCGTTGGAAACACTGCCGTCGTCGATAACCGTTATCGGCTTCTTTACAGCCGTATTTTCCTTCACCCACCTGTCAAAATGCTCAAAATATTTATGATTTGAAACGATGACGTGTCCGTCTATATCGTCAAGCCTGTCAATATCCCGAAGCAGATAATCCAAAATGGACATTCCGTTTACCTCAAGAAGGGATTTTGGGAAATTTTCCGTAAGAGGGTAAAGCCTGGTAGCGTAACCCGCCGCAAGTACAACGCACTTCATAATTTTTCCTCCTCATTATTATGTCAAAATTCCAACAGCTTATCTATATAGTCTTCCAGCTCGTCGATTTTTATCCGCTTTTGCTCCATAGTATCCCTGTCGCGAACGGTTACGCACCCGTCCTCGGCGGTATCGAAATCCACCGTCACGCACACCGGCGTGCCGATTTCGTCCTGACGGCGGTAACGCTTTCCGATAGAGCCGCTTTCGTCGTATTCGCAAGGGTACTTCTTTATAAGCTCCCGATATATTTCCTCGGCCTGTTCGCCCAGCTTCTTACTTAGCGGAAGCACCGCCGCCTTAACCGGAGCCAGCACCGGCGAAAGCCGAAGCACGACTCTGGCGTCGTTTTCGCCGATCTGTTCCTCGTCGTACGCGTCGCACAGGAACGCGAGAGCGACTCTGTCGGCCCCAAGGGAAGGCTCGATTACATAGGGAACATAGCGTTCGTTTGTAACGGGATCGATGTATTCCATGCTCTCGCCGCTGTGGTTTTGGTGCTGAGTAAGGTCGTAGTCGGTTCTGTCGGCGATTCCCCAAAGCTCGCCCCAGCCGAAGGGGAACATAAACTCAATATCCGTTGTCCCCTTGGAATAGAAGCAAAGCTCCTCCGCAGAGTGATCCCTCAGGCGCATATTTCCCTCGGTCATTCCCAAGGAAATCAGGAAATCTCGGCAGTACCCCCGCCAATATTCAAACCACTCCATATCCGTCCCCGGCTTACAGAAAAATTCCAGCTCCATTTGCTCAAATTCGCGGATTCGGAAAATAAAATTGCCCGGAGTAATTTCGTTTCGGAAGCTCTTGCCCACCTGCCCCACGCCGAAGGGGATTTTCTTTCTTGTGGTGCGGGCAATGTTTTTAAAGTTCACGAATATGCCCTGAGCCGTTTCCGGCCGAAGGTAAAGTTCGCTTTTCGCGTCCTCGGTAACGCCCTGAAAGGTTTTGAACATAAGGTTGAACTTTCTAATATCCGTAAAGTCGTGACTGCCGCAGTTGGGGCAGGGGATATTGTTTTCCTTTATGAAATTCAGCATTTTGTCGTTGTCCCATCCGTCCACAACGACGCTTTCGCCCCTTTCCCGACAAAAATCCTCGATAAGCTTGTCCGCCCGATGCCTCGTTTTGCACTCCTTGCAGTCCATAAGGGGGTCGCTGAAGCCGCCTACGTGGCCGCTGGCGACCCATGTTTCGGGGTTCATAAGGATTGCGCTGTCAAGGCCCACATTATACGGACATTCCTGAACGAACTTTTTCCACCATGCTTTTTTTATATTATTTTTAAATTCCGCCCCCAGCGGGCCGTAGTCCCAGGAGTTGGAAAGACCGCCGTATATTTCGCTGCCGGGATAGAGGTACCCCCGTCCCTTGCAGAGAGCCACAATTTTATCCATTGTTTTGTCTTCGTTTCTCAATGTAAACATTCCTTTCAATCATAATCCTGTCATTATATATTGTACACTAAATTAACATTTTTGTAAAGCCCCAATTTAACAAAAAGTTAATATTTTTGCGTCAAAAAAAGAGCCTCTCGGATA
>CAZKBV010000110.1:0-2321 GCA_964551215.1 uncultured Oscillospiraceae bacterium
TTAATTTTTCCGTTAAAAAAGCCGATGCAAAATGACTTTACCGTCACTTTGCATCGGCTTAAATTTTTAAATCGGTTTACGCGGCGTCTATCAATACATTCCGCCGTCCATTGCCGCAGCCTGAGAAGCGGCCGCTTCCGCAGCCTTGTCGGGAATATCCGCGACAACGCTTTCCGTCGTAAGAATCATGCCCGCCGCGCTGGCCGCGTTCTGAAGCGCGCTTCTTGTAACCTTTGCGGGGTCGACAATACCGGTCTTAAGCATATCCACAAATTCGCCGGTAAGAGCGTTGTAGCCCATGCCCGCCGGACTGTTCATTATCTTTTCAACAACCACCGCGCCCTCAACGCCTGCGTTCGCGCAAATTTGCTTAAGAGGCTCCTCGATTGCCCGAAGAACAATTGCCGCGCCGGTCTTTTCGTCGCCGGAAAGTGTTTCCACAAGCTGAGCAACCTTCTTTGTCGCTATGATATAGCTTGTGCCGCCGCCGGCTACTATGCCTTCCTCAACCGCCGCCCGCGTAGCCGCGAGAGCGTCCTCAATGCGGAGCTTCATTTCCTTCATTTCAACCTCGGTGGCCGCGCCGACCTTGATTACCGCTACGCCGCCGGCAAGCTTTGCCAAGCGCTCCTGAAGCTTCTCACGGTCAAAGTCGCTGGTGGTATTTTCGATTTCGTTTCTAATCTGGCCTACTCTGTCGGCAATGGCCTTCTTATCGCCCATGCCGTCAACGATGATGGTGTTTTCCTTCTGAATCTTTGCCTGACGGCAACGGCCGAGCTGTTCAATTGTGGTTTCCTTAATGTCAAAACCAAGCTCCTCGCTGATAACCTGACCGCCCGTAAGAATGGCGATATCCTGAAGCATTTCCTTGCGTCTGTCGCCAAAGCCCGGAGCCTTGACAGCAACGCAGACAAAGGTGCCTCTTAGCTTGTTCACGATAAGAGTTGTAAGAGCCTCGCCCTCAATATCCTCGGCAATGATAAGGAGCTTCTTTCCCATTTTAACAATTTGTTCAAGGAGAGGAAGAATATCCTGTATATTGCTTATCTTCTTATCTGTAATGAGAATGTAGGGGTCGTCAAGCTCCGCCTCCATTTTCTCGGTATCGGTAACCATATAGGGAGAAAGGTAGCCTCTGTCGAACTGCATACCCTCAACAACCTCGCTGTAGGTTTCGGCTGTTTTGCCTTCCTCGACGGTGATAACGCCGTCCTTGCTGACCTTTTCCATAGCGTCGGCAACAAGCTCGCCTATCTTTTCTTCCCCTGCGGAAACGGAAGCTACACGGGCTATGTCGTCACGTCCCTCAACGGACTTGGCGCCGTTCATAATGCTTTCTACGGCAGCGTCCACAGCCTTGCTTATGCCCTTGCGCAGCACCATAGGATTGGCCCCCGCGGCAATATTTCTGAGCCCTTCTCTTACAAGAGCCTGAGCCAAAAGAGTGGCCGTTGTGGTGCCGTCGCCGGCAACGTCGTTTGTCTTTGTGGCAACCTCTTTGACAAGCTGAGCACCCATGTTCTCAAAGGGATCGTCAAGCTCAATCTCCTTGGCGATTGTAACGCCGTCGTTTGTGATGAGCGGCGAACCGTACTTCTTGTCAAGAACCACATTTCTGCCCTTTGGGCCGAGAGTTACCTTAACGGTATTCGCAAGCTGGTTTACGCCGCTTTCAAGAGCCTTGCGGGCTTCTTCTCCGAATTTAATCTGTTTAGCCATTTTTTATTCCTCCAATCAATTCAGTCAATTTTAATCATTCAATCTTCGCGAGAATATCGCTCTGGCGAAGGATAGTATATTCCTCTGCGTCCAGCTTAACCTCGGTGCCGCTGTATTTGCTGATAATAACCTTATCGCCTACGGCAACCTCCATTTTGATTTCCTTTCCGTCCACAACTCCGCCGGGACCTACCGCCACAACCTCCGCGTACTGGGGCTTTTCCTTAGCCGTTCCGGGAAGCACGATTCCGCTTTTGGTGGTTTCCTCGCTTTCTACCATTTTGATAACAACTCTGTCCGCCAATGGTTTGATTCTCATGTATATTACCTCCTAAAAATAATGTACTTTTTGTTAGCACTCACTCTTGCTGAGTGCTAACAATATATTACTTCCTATCGCATTATATATCAACCTCTGTTTTGTTAATAAAACCCGTATTTTTCTTTTGTTTTCTTTATTTTTAATCGGATTTTTCCTGTTTTTTCATTTTTTGTAATTTTTTTCTTTTGATATAAGTATGATAATTATGGAAGCTATTCGAAATTTACACCCGTAAATTATTATATGGAAAGGACGTCAAAAAAATGCAAAAAAGAAT
>CAZKBV010000111.1:0-2310 GCA_964551215.1 uncultured Oscillospiraceae bacterium
TTTACTTTTCTTCTTTCTTTTTCTGATTGCTTTCGCAGTCCTTATTGATGCATTGGGTCACGCTGCCCCTTTTAACATACTTTCTTGTCATTATTCCGCCGCACTTTGGGCAGGGAGTTTTTATCGGCTCGTCGAACAGGAAGAAATCGCAGTTTGCCGGGCCGTTTTCGCAGGCAAAATATTTTTTGCCCTTATGGCTCTTTTTAACCACAATTCTTCCGCCGCACTTGGGACACTTAACCCCCGTATCCTGCAATATGGGCTTGGCGTTGCGGCACTCCGGAAAGCCCGGACACGCCAGAAACTTTCCGTATCGTCCCATTTTTATCACCATTTTACGGCCGCACTTTTCGCAAACCTCGTCGGTTTCCTCGTCCTTTATCTGCACCTTTTCTATGGATTCCTTGGCTCTTTCCAAATCCTTTTCAAAGGGGACGTAAAATTCGGAAATAACGTTCACCCAGTTTTCGTTTCCTTCTTCTATTTCGTCAAGCTGCTTTTCCATGTTGGCGGTGAAGTCCACGTCAACTATATCCTCGAAATTTTTCGCCAGCAAATCCGTAACTACGCACCCAAGCTCCGTAGGCTTAAGCATTTTCTTTTCCTTCGTCACGTAATCGCGCCCCACAACCGTGCTTATTGTCGTGGCGTAGGTGCTGGGGCGGCCTATGCCGTTTTCCTTCATGGCCTTTGTGAGGGACGCTTCCGTATATCTGGCGGGAGGCTCGGTAAAATGCTGCGCCGGATCGATGCCGGACTGCTTCAGCTTCATGCCCTTTTCAAGCATAGTGAGCCGCTTGCCGCTTTTTTCCTCCTGCGAATCATCGTCCACACCTTCAACGTATACCGCGCTGTAGCCCATAAAGCTCACCGCCGTTGAGGAAGCCTTAAAATTTACGCCGTTGGCGGAAATTTCCGCGTTCATTGTGTCATAAACCGCGTTTGCCATCTGGCTTGCGATAAAGCGTTCCCATATAAGCTTATAAAGACGGTACTGGTCATTGTTCAGCTTGCCCTTAAGGGTTTCCGGCTCTATTTCCGGAAAGCTGGGGCGTATAGCCTCGTGAGCGTCCTGAGCGTCCTTGCCGGTTTTGTAGAAGTTGGGCTTTTCCGGCAGATAATCCCTGCCGAACCTGCTTTCTATAAGCTCGCGGGCCGCCGCCTGAGCCTCGGGGGCAATTCTGAGAGAGTCCGTTCTCATGTAGGTTATAAGGCCTACTGTTCCGCGGCCGGGAACGTCCACTCCCTCGTAAAGCCCCTGCGCCGTAGACATGGTGCGCCTCGACGCAAAGCCCAGCTTGCGGCTTGCCTCCTGAATGAGAGCGCTTGTATCGAAGGGCGGAGCGGGATGTCTCGTCTTTTTGCCGTAAGAAACGCTGTCTATTGAAAATTCGGCATTATCTATTCGGGCTAAAACTCCGTCAGCGTCAGCCTTGCTTAAAAGCTCCCTCTTTTTGCCGCCCTCGCCCCAGTAACGGGCCTCAAAGGGATGCTTACCCTTTTCGTCGGTTAGCTTTACGGTTATTGTCCAGTATTCCTTGGGCTTAAAGGCTTCGATTTCCCGTTCTCTGTCAACCACCATTTTAGTTACCACGGACTGCACCCTTCCGGCACTGAGACCTTTTCTCACCTTTTCCCAAAGAAGGGGGCTTATTTTATAGCCGACTATTCTGTCCAGCACACGTCTTGCCTGCTGAGCGTCCACAAGATTTTTGTCGATGCCTCTGGCCTGCTTGAAGGAGGCGGTTACGGCGCTTTTCGTTACGGCGTTAAAGGTGACGCGGCAAGGGGAGGAATCGTCTATGCCCAAGATATTCGCGATATGCCAGCTTATGGCCTCGCCCTCACGGTCCGGGTCGGTCGCAAGATATATTTTATCGGCGGACTTCGCCGCTTTTTTCAGCTTGCTTATAATCTCGCCCTTACCCCGTATGGTGATATAGTCGGGCTTGAAGTTGTTTTCGATTTCAACTCCCAGCTTGCTTTTGGGGAGATCCCTAAGATGCCCCACCGAAGCCATTACGGTATAATTTTTACCCAAATATTTATTTATGGTTTTCGCCTTGGAGGGCGATTCTACTATTACAAGATAATTCGGCATTATTTTTCCTCCTCGGACTCGCATTTTTGATATCCGAAAGCTTTTTCATAAAATTTATTTAAATCGAAAGCGCTCCTTAAGCTCGCTTGAAACGGAGTCTGCGCCGGATTGCGCCCTGCGCAAGCCTTTGCAAATCGGATTTTCGGACGCGGCCCTTTTAAATCGGAGCAACGCTCCATCAAGCTTGCTTGAAATGGAGCTTGCGAACG
>CAZKBV010000112.1:0-2177 GCA_964551215.1 uncultured Oscillospiraceae bacterium
TTTATTATACCATTTTTTTATAGCGATTGTCAATACGGGAAAGGGATACTTTTTGAATTTGTTACAAATATATAAATTTTTCGGCTTTCTATAGACGACTGTTATTTTTTGTGATATAATTAATAATAAGAAAATATTATTATATAGGGGGGAATGATGTGGATATACTTGAAATTGCCCGGGAGTTTCAAATTCAAGGCAGTCCTCTTTCGGCGGTACCCATAAGCGGCGGCCATATTAACGACACCTGCCGCGTAGAAACTCTTACGGGCGGAAGGTATATCCTTCAGCGCGTAAACAGCCATGTGATGACAAATCCTCCGTTGGTAATGGAAAATATAGATGCGGTGACAAGGCACCTTAGGGAAAAGGGCATGGAAACTCTCACAATAGTTCCCACCTTGGAAGGGAAGCTGTGCCTTGAAAAAAACGGTGAATATTACAGGGTATACGTGTTTATAGATAACGCGGACTGTCATCTTTCCCCAAAGTGCTTGGAGGATTTTAAAAGCGCGGGGGAGGCGTTCGGCTCATTTATCGAGGCTCTCAGCGATATGCCTGTCGGGAAAACCCATATTATCCCCGCCGCATCCCACAACACCGTATATCATCTTAACCGATTTAACCTTGCCGTTCAAAGGGACCCCCTTGGAAGGGCGGACTCCGTCAGGGAGGAAATAAACATGGCTCTTGCCGAAAGCGGGCTTGCAAGGGTGATACAGTCCGGCCTTGTTTCCGGAGAGCTGCCTCTTAGGATAGTTCATAACGATACGAAATACAGCAACATAATGATAGATTCCAAAACCCACAAGGCGCGCTGCATACTTGACCTCGACAATGTAATGCCCGGTTCTCTGCTGAGCGATTACGGGGATTCTATACGCAGCGGCTGCGACGCGGACGGCCGCTTTGACATAGGCCTTATGAAGGCCTATAGGGAGGGCTTTCTAAAAGCCGTTAAAAGCATTACCCCCGCCGAGGCGGCGCTGTTGCCGGTGGCTCCCCTTGTTATAACCTACGAAAACGCCCTGCGCTATCTTACGGATTATCTTATGGGGGACGTGTATTTCAAAATAAAGTATCCTCTGCACAATCTGCATAAATTCCGCCGCAGAATGAAGCTTTTGGAGGATATGAAAAACAAGCTTAATGTCGGCGCCAAAAATTTTGCTTGAAAAAAACGGCTTTTAGAGCCGCGTTTATGGTAATTTCTGATTTTAAAATTTTCCTCTTTATTTTTTCGAAGGTTTGAGGTATAATTAAATTCATAGGAGGCGAGAATATATGAGACTGGAGCTTATCCGCCAGAATAAATTGAAGATTACATTAAGGAAAGACGAGCTGCAAACCTACGGCGTCAGCGCCGAGTCAATAGCCGGCAACCCCGAAAGCGCCAGAGCCATGTTCTTTTCCGTCTTGAAAAAGGCCGAAACAGAGGTGGGCTTTGCTTATTCCAACTCAAAGCTTGTTGTCGAGGCCATGCCGACTCCCGACGACCTTGTTATTTTCGTTACAAAGGTGGACAATGAGGCCGAGCGTCGGCTTTACGATAAAATATCCATGCGCCAGCGGGAAGCGGAGAGGTATGCCGCTTTGCGCTCAAGCAGGGAAAAGGAACAGCTCAGGGCGAGCTATATGGTGGAGCTTTCCTCTTTCGACAACCTTGTGGAAATGTGCCACGGAATTCCTACATATTTCGGAGGCACCCTCTACAGCAGCGGCGGCCTGTACTATGTGACCGTTGAGGCGGGAATGGAACAGATTGTTTCCGAATACGGAAGAATGTTGGACGAAGGCTCTCAGGCCCTTATCGAGGAACACGGCGCGCCTTTGATATACAGAAGAACCTTTGACATAATCCGAAACAGATTCAACTGAGCGCGGCAAAGGCTTTCGGCCTGTATAGCCTAAGCCCCGTCAGTCCGCGAAAATTCCTTTAAAAAGCTGATAAAGTCTACGCGGCAGAGCTGTCCTCTGCCGTGTTTTTTTGTTTAAACTCCCGCGGCGCGTTCCGATAGTCTCCTCTCTTTAGCTCGTGACATGATTTCGCCGCATTGCCCGGGATTGCCGACAGCTTTCTTATGATTTTTTAAAATTATTCGGTATATTCTTTCTCGGTCAATAGATAATAAACAGTAGCAATAAAAAAACGTCGGCGGAAAAGAAAACCCGTATAA
>CAZKBV010000113.1:0-2108 GCA_964551215.1 uncultured Oscillospiraceae bacterium
TTAAGCTCATATTTTCCTCCGTAGTTTATTCCATAAAATCAAACTCTATGCCGTACATTCTCACGCTGCTACCTTCGCCGCAGCCCTTTGCCCGAAGAGCGTCTATAACACCCTTTCTTCTCAAAGCCCGCTGAAAGTACTGCAAACTTTCATCGTCCTCAAAGTTTACGCCACGAAGCAGCTTTTCAATATACGGCCCTTCCACAACATATGTCTCATTGTCCCGAGACACGGTAAAGTCCTCCGCGGCAATCGGTTCCTCCTCGTCGGTAAGCTCGCTTTCGTAAACTGCCGGCGGCTCCAGCGTATCCAGCACGGACGCCGTGTACCGCATAAGCTCGCGAACGCCTTTTTTTCCGGCGGCGGATATTTCAAAAAGCCTAAGCCCCTTACCTTCAATATATTTTTTAAAGCTTTCCAAAGACGCCGGATCGGTTATTATATCCGTCTTGTTGGCGGCCACAATCTGGGGCCGTCCGACAAGCTCGGCGCTGTAAAGGGCAAGCTCGTTGTTGATTTTCTCAAAATCGTCTATGGGATCTCTCCCCTCTGTTCCGCTTACGTCCACCACATGGATAATAAGCCTTGTTCGCTCAATGTGGCGCAGAAATTCGTGCCCAAGGCCTATTCCCTCGTTGGCTCCCTCGATAAGCCCCGGAATATCCGCAAGGACAAAGCTTTTATCCCCAACGTTCACAACGCCTAAGTTAGGCTCGAGAGTTGTGAAGCGGTAGTTGGCGATTTTGGGCCTTGCGTCGCTGACAACGGAAAGCAGCGTGGATTTTCCCACATTCGGGAAGCCTACAAGCCCTACATCCGCCAGCAGCTTAAGCTCCAAGGCGACGTCTCTCTCCCGTCCGGGGATTCCCGTTTTCGCGAATTTCGGAGCCTGACGGGAAGGAGTGGCAAAATGCGCGTTGCCCCATCCGCCGTTGCCGCCCTTAGCGGCAACAAACTCCTCCCCATCCTCGGACATATCCTTTATTATTTTTCCGCTTTCCTTGTCGCGGATTATGGTTCCAACAGGCACAAGCACGGTTAGGTCGTCCCCTTTTCTTCCGCTGCGGTTTCGGGCCTTGCCGTCGCCGCCGTTTTGCGCCTTGTATTCCTTTCTGTAGCGGAAGTCCATCAATGTTGTCAGCCCTTTGTCCGCCTTAAATATAATGCTGCCGCCCTTTCCCCCGTCGCCGCCGTCGGGGCCGCCGTCGGGGACGTACTTTTCGCGGCGGAAGGAAATAAGCCCGTTTCCGCCGTTGCCGGCTTTAATATGAATTTCCGCGATATCAACAAACATAAAAATCTCCGTTCCGCCGAAGGCCGCCGGTGAAAAGAGCTTTCGCCCCAATGCCTTTCGAGCCGTATCCTATCGGCACACATACATTATTAACCTATTTTATCGTCTTTTTATCATACTACATTCTTCGCCGAAAGTCAAGTAAAAATTGCTGTTCGTGTGAGACTGAGATAAAAAATTATAAAAAATTGTATCATGTAATCTTCAAAAAGACCTTTATTCAAAAATCCGCCCGAATATGCGCGTGTATGCGTACAGTCCCAAGCCTTATTCGTATTTTTTGCCGAATTTTTGCTTACGCTTACTTTGAAAATTAAAGAAAATTTACTCCGTCGCCGATTTTTTAATTTTTTTCAATTTAGCTCTTGACTTATGGAAAATATTAGGGTATAATATACGTTGTTTTCGGGGTGTAGCGCAGTTTGGTAGCGTGCTTGGTTCGGGACCAAGAGGCCACGGGTTCGAGTCCCGTCACTCCGACCACCGGCTGAGGCCGGACTTTCGCGTCCCAAAGAATGGGGCGCGATTTTTTACGCAAAATTTCTGATGGAACAAATACTGGCCTACGATGCACGGGGCAACCTCACCCGTAAAATCGACGGCAACGGAAAAGAGGTAGTTTACGGATATGATGTAAAAAATAACTTGACAAGCCTACAATATGATGATAAAATTATATCGTACGAATACGACAAACTTAACAACCGTACAAAAATGTCCGACGAAAGCGGGGTGTATGTATATACCTACGATAACGGTAGCCGCTTGACTAAGGTTACGAAAAACGGAAAGCAATTGCCGGTATCTATGATGA
>CAZKBV010000114.1:0-1992 GCA_964551215.1 uncultured Oscillospiraceae bacterium
ATTTTTACGTCTCAATTTTTAATTTATATTCTCCGAAACTCCACGGCGTGGGCGATACAGGGAATAATTTCACCCTGAAGCGCCGTTGTTGGACTTAGCAAAGCTCCCGTAGCTGTAAACAGCACCCGTTTCCACTCTCCCGAAACCAACTTCGGCAGAATGTATCCGCACAGTACTCCGGCGCAGCAGCCGCAGCCGCTTCCTCCGGCGTGGACATCTTGTTTTTCCCTATCGAATATCATTTCACCGCAGTCGTAGTAGTTTTCCCCAAGGTTTATACCGTCCATCCTCAGAAGCTCCCTTGTAAGCCCCATTCCTATAATTCCCAAATCTCCGGAAAAAATCGCGTCGTAGTCCGAGGGCTTAGCCATAGAATTTCTCAGATGGGACGAGATAGTTTCGGCAAAGGCGGGAGCCATCGCTCCGCCCATATGATTTGCGTCCGTAACGCCGCGGTCGGTTATTGTGCCTATTGTGGCCGCTGTAACCGATACTCCCCCTTTAGCGTATTCTCCCCTTTCCAGCAAAACGGCTCCCGCGGCCGTAACCGTCCACTGGGCTGAAGGGGGACGCTGACTGCCGTATTCCAGCGGCGTACGGAACTGTTTTTCGGCGCTGCAAAAGTGACTGCCCGCGCTGGCCGTCACAAGCCTCCCAAAGCCTCCCTCCACAAAGGCCGCCGCAGCTATGAGGGACTCCGCCATGGTTGAGCAGGCTCCGTAAACTCCCAGAAAGGGAACCTTAAGGTCTTTAACGGCGAAGGAAGTAGCCGTACACTGGTTTAAAAGGTCGCCGCCCACCGCCAAATCAAGCTCATCGCTTTTTACGCCCCCCTTTTTCAGGCAAAGCTCCAAGGCTTCCTTTTGGAGACGGCTTTCCGCCTTTTCCCAGTTGTCCTCTCCGGCGTACTCGTCAGGCTCTATTTTGTCAAAGTATTCCCCCAAAGGTCCCTGAGCTTCCTTTTTTCCGGCTACACCGGCAAACGCCCTCACTTCGGGCGGACGGTTGAATTTAAAGGTGCCTTTTCCTAATTTTTCCATTGCTTACCTCATAAAGAAATAATATATCATTCCTGCCAAAACAGAAGCCGCGGTGCCGTAAACTATTACGGGGCCGGCAACAATAAACATTTTTGCTCCAACGCCCGTAACAAAGCCTTCGGTCTTGTATTCCATCGCCGGAGAGACAACCGCATTGCTGAATCCCGTTATCGGAACGAGAGTCCCCGCTCCGGCAAATTTGGCGATTTTCTCGAAAACTCCCACGGCTGTAAGCACGGCGGCCAGAAGTATCAGGCTTATGCTCACCGCTGTACCGGCCAGTGTTTTGCTTAAATCCAGCCAAAGATAAAAATGGCGCAGAGCCTCTCCCATACAGCAAATAACCCCTCCCGTAAAAAACGCCTTTGCGCAGTCGGCAAAAACGGGAGAATTTTCGGTGTAATCCTCCACCAGCTTTTCGTATTCCTTGTTTGTCATTTTAATGGTAATCAGTCCTTTTTTAATTGAAAGCGCTCCATCAAGCTTGTTTGAAACAGAACCCGCCTCATACATACTTTTCGCAAACGCCGGCGTTTGTGAAAAAGAGGAGCAATCGCGAAGCGGCGCGGCCTTTGGGCAACATCCCAAAGCGAAACAGCGTAGCGCGTTGCTGCGCGGGCGGGGGGACATCCGCGCTTAGGTTATATGAGCGCGGTCTGTAAATCCACGGTGAAGCCTTTTTCCGCCAAGGCCGCGCGAAGCAGGAAAAGCCCCAGCAAAGCCAAAAACAAAGCCGCGCGCTTGTAAAACGACATATGCACTCTTCCTTTCGGAGTTATTGTTGCCGTAAATCCGTGAAATATTCCGATAAAAATTTACTTGTAAAAATTTTACTTGTATTTTTTACGCAAAAAAGACCGTAGCAAAAATGCCGCGGCCTTTTCAATAATATAACCCAAGCGCAGATGTCCCCCCGCCTCTAAGGCGGCGGGTTCCATTTCAGAATTTCAGT
>CAZKBV010000115.1:0-1737 GCA_964551215.1 uncultured Oscillospiraceae bacterium
ATCAAGCTTGCTTGAAATGGAGCTTGCGAACGATTGCAACCGGCGCAGGGAGCGTAAGCTCCTCAGGGTTTCAGTGGGAGATTATAACTCCCACTGAAATTCTGAAGTGTCCCCCGCCGCCTTAGAGGCGGGGGACATCTGCGCTTAGGTTATATGTCGATTTTATATGTCAACTTTTAGCCGACGTTATTTTTACAAGTCCCTTTTCGCCGTCCCATTCCACCTGCGCGCCGAGAGCTTCAGCCACCGCCCTTACGTGTACAAGCGTGCGGCTGTTGCTGATAACCGCCGGAGCAAGAAGCTGAATGGGAACGCCGTTCTTATACAATAGGGCTTCCCCTATTTTAAAGGTAATAACAGTTCCTTCGGAGGTTGCCGTTGCCGTTTGGGAAGCGCCGTCCCATTCCACCTGTGCGCCGAGAGCTTCAAATATTTTTCTCATAGGCACCATAGTGCAGCCGTCGGTAACGCAAGCGGGCTCGTCAAAGAAAAGCTCCTTTCCGTCAAGCTCGACTCTCACCACATTTTTCACGGGAATTCCGTTATTATTCGCATATTCAAGCCCGACTCCCCCAAAGCACCCCAATGTCAGCTTTGAGGAACAGCCCGTAAAGGCATCCGCTCCGATTTTTGTAACCGTATCGGGAACGGAAACCATTTCCAGAGACTTGCAGTTGAGGAACGCTTTTTCTCCTATGGACGTTACCCCTCTGGGGATTGTAATATTCGCAAAGCCGCCGCCGTACAACGCCTTTTCGCCGATGGTTTTAAGCCCTCGGCCAAGCCGGACGTCCTTCAGATTGCGGCAGAAATAGATTCCGAAATCGTCAATTTTCTGCACGCTGTCCGGAAAAACAATGCTTTCAATATAGCTTTGATACGCAAAGGACTTGCGCCCTACCGTTACGGTGCCGTCGGGAATTATATACTGAGCGTCTTTTTTTCCGGCGGGATAAATTTCAAGAGTGGTCTTGTCCTTAGAGAACAAAACTCCGTCCTGCTGGCTGTAAACCGTATTTTCGTCGCTCACCTTAAAGCCGGTAAAGGCAGAGCAGTTGGAAAAGGCCTTCTCCCCTATTTCTGCAACACCCTTTGGCAGCGTCACTTCTTTAAGAGAAACGCAAAACTCAAAGGCGTTGGCCCCGATAGACTTAAGGGAATCCGGCAGCAGCACCTCTTCAAGACAATCGCTGTAGCAAAAGGCTCTGTCGCCGATAGAGACTACTCCCTCGGGAATTGTCACTGTTTTAACCGTGCCGCACGCGGCGAAAACCATACTTCCTATGGACGTGATTCCCGACGAGATTACAATATGCTCCGCCTGTTTAAGATAATCCTTCCACGGATTGCCGTCAAGCAAGGCTCCGGTTCCTTCAATATAAATTGTTTTGTCGGCTTCGTCAAAGCGCCATGTTATGTCTTCGGCAAAAACGCCCTGAACGGAAAACGCGAAAATTGCGCAAATCAGAAAAATAGATAAAGCTCTTTTTTTCAACGGTATCACTCCCTATTTCTTTTTCAACTACAATTATATCACGTTATTATATTAAAATCAATAGTCCGACTGTGATTTTTTGCAAGATATTTTTATCGGCCCGCAATAATCGCGAGGCTATAACGCGCGACAGCTCCGGCGTATGAGGGACGGGACGAAGCCCGGTGCGCCGGAGCTGTATATTTTATGAGGAATTACCTCTTATTTTATTGCTGTACCGTAACGGTTTTCGCTTCGCAAAG
>CAZKBV010000116.1:0-1539 GCA_964551215.1 uncultured Oscillospiraceae bacterium
AAACAACAAACTCTTATCATTTTATGCTCTGCGGATAAGGGTGAAATACAATTTGTGCCGACGCAGAGCGGCGGAACGGAGATTATTTTATGGCTCTTATAGTACAGAAGTTCGGCGGCTCCAGCGTCGCAAACACCGAACGGATTTTCAACGTAGCGAGCCGCGTGGTGGAAACCTACGACAATGACAACGATGTTGTGGTTGTTGTTTCGGCTCAGGGAGACACTACCGACGATCTTATCGAAAAGGCTCGGGAAGTAAACCCCCGTGCCTCAAAAAGGGAACTGGATGTACTGCTCTCCACCGGCGAACAGCAGTCTATGGCTCTTTTGGCTATGGCAATAGAAAAAATAGGCCGCCCCGTTATATCCCTCGCCGCATGGCAGGTGGGGCTTATGACAGACTCCAATTATTCCAATTCCCGTATTAAACGCATTGTCGGCAACCGTATTCAAACGGAGCTCGACAAGCACAAAATTGTAATTATGGCAGGCTTTCAGGGAATAAACAAGTTCGACGACGTGACCACTTTGGGCCGAGGCGGAAGCGACACCTCCGCTGTTGCCGTGGCGGTTTCTCTGGGGGCGGATTTGTGCCAGATATATACAGACGTAAGGGGCGTATTTACCGCCGATCCGAGAATTGTTCCGGAAGCCAAGCAGCTCAGCGACATATCCTACGACGAAATGCTTGAATTGGCTTCTCTGGGAGCGAATGTTCTGCATAACAGAAGCGTCGAAATGGCGAAGAAATACAACGTTAATCTTGAGGTGCTTTCAAGTCTTGAAAAAGCGCCCGGTACAATAGTTAAGGAGGCAAACAGCGTGGAAAAAATGTTGGTAAGGGGCGTTGCCCGGGACAACGACATTGCGAGAATTTCTCTTATGAATGTGGAGGACACTCCCGGGAAGGCGTTCCAGATATTTGCTCATCTTGCGAAGAAGAAAATAAATGTTGACGTTATTCTTCAATCCATAGGCAGAAGCGGCAAGAAGGATATCAGCTTCACCGTTCCGCTGAGTCAGCTTGACACCGCTCTTAAAACAATTGAGGAAAACAAGGGCATGATAGGCGCGGAAAGCGTAGACCATAACGAGAATATATCGAAGGTTTCCATTGTTGGCGCGGGCATGGCCTCAAATCCGGGAGTTGCCGCCACTATGTTCGAGGCGCTTTACGACTGCGGAATTAATATTAATATGATTTCCACCAGCGAAATAAAGATAAGCGTGCTTATCGCCAAGGAGGACGCCGAAAAGGCCGTCCGCGCCATACACAACAAATTCCATCTGGGAGATTAAAAATAACCTCAACGGGGCCGCGGGGAACAGGCGCGTCTGTTTCCCGCGGCCCTGTTATTATGCTATTTTTGCCCTTTGCGGAGGCTCTTTTGCGCGGCTACGGTTCCAATTCCGCCGCCCTGCGGCGACGCGAAAGGAGCCGAGGGCTTTTCCCCTCCGCAAGCCCTTTCCAAAAAATTTTACATTTTATGAAAAAAATATTTGAATATTCAAGGCGGCCATGATATAATTAATATAA